>NZ_AP045018.1:1682500-1848427 GCF_055386095.1 Streptococcus sp. STR1/CE/0325
GACTACCTGTGTCGGTTTGCGGTACGGGTAGAGTATGATACAACGCTAGAAGCTTTTCTTGGCAGCGTGACATCACTCACTTCGCTACTAAACTTCGCTCCCCATCATAGCTCAAGGTTATAGGTACAAGCATTTAACTCATACCACCCCTCACTATTTAGACGTGCTCTTCCAATCGCACGCTTGAGTTAGCCTTCTGCGTCACTCCATCACTTCATACTCTAGTACAGGAATATCAACCTGTTGGCCATCGGATACACCTTTCGGTCTCTCCTTAGGTCCCGACTAACCCAGGGCGGACGAGCCTTCCCCTGGAAACCTTAGTCTTACGGTGGATGGGATTCTCACCCATCTTTCGCTACTCATACCGGCATTCTCACTTCTATGCGTTCCAGCGCTCCTCACGGTACACCTTCACCACACATAGAACGCTCTCCTACCATACCATAAAGGTATCCACAGCTTCGGTAAATTGTTTTAGCCCCGGTACATTTTCGGCGCAGGGTCACTCGACTAGTGAGCTATTACGCACTCTTTGAATGAATAGCTGCTTCTAAGCTAACATCCTAGTTGTCTGTGCAACCCCACATCCTTTTCCACTTAACAATTATTTTGGGACCTTAGCTGGTGGTCTGGGCTGTTTCCCTTTCGACTACGGATCTTAGCACTCGCAGTCTGACTGCCGACCATAATTCTTTGGCATTCGGAGTTTATCTGAGATTGGTAATCCGAGATGGACCCCTCACCCAAACAGTGCTCTACCTCCAAGAATCTTAATGTCGACGCTAGCCCTAAAGCTATTTCGGAGAGAACCAGCTATCTCCAAGTTCGTTTGGAATTTCTCCGCTACCCACAAGTCATCCAAGCACTTTTCAACGTGCCCTGGTTCGGTCCTCCAGTGCGTCTTACCGCACCTTCAACCTGCTCATGGGTAGGTCACATGGTTTCGGGTCTATAACATGATACTAACTCGCCCTTTTCAGACTCGGTTTCCCTACGGCTCCGCTTCTTCCACTTAACCTCGCATCATATCATAACTCGCCGGTTCATTCTACAAAAGGCACGCTCTCACCCATTAACGGGCTCGAACTTCTTGTAGGCACACGGTTTCAGGTTCTATTTCACTCCCCTCCCGGGGTGCTTTTCACCTTTCCCTCACGGTACTGGTTCACTATCGGTCACTAGGGAGTATTTAGGGTTGGGAGATGGTCCTCCCAGATTCCGACGGGATTCCTCGTGTCCCGCCGTACTCAGGATTCTGCTAGGTATAAAGACTATTTCGAATACGAGGCTTTTACTCTCTTTGGCTCATCTTCCCAGATGATTCTTCTATATTCTTTAAGTCCACATCGCAGTCCTACAACCCCGAAGTGTAAACACTTCGGTTTGCCCTCCTGCCGTTTCGCTCGCCGCTACTCAGGCAATCGCTTTTGCTTTCTCTTCCTGCAGCTACTTAGATGTTTCAGTTCACTGCGTCTTCCCTCCTCTACCCTTAACAGGTAGGGATAACAGGCATAACCTGTTGGGTTCCCCCATTCGGACATCTCTGGATCAGCGCTTACTTACAGCTCCCCAAAGCATTTCGTTGTTCGTCACGTCCTTCATCGGCTCCTAGTGCCAAGGCATCCACCGTGCGCCCTTACTAACTTAACCTTATTTTTTGACTCTACTCTTAAGTCTCGTATTACAGCGTTTCGGTTTATTTTCTTGTTACTATTTGATATAGATATTCAATTTTCAATGGACTAAACTTAGGATAACAAATGTACCCTATGGAGCCTAGCGGGATCGAACCGCTGACCTCCTGCGTGCAAAGCAGGCGCTCTCCCAGCTGAGCTAAGGCCCCACAAGACCTCTCAAAACTAAATAAGAACCAAGTAAATCCGTTCCAGTATCTCTACTGTTCCTTAGAAAGGAGGTGATCCAGCCGCACCTTCCGATACGGCTACCTTGTTACGACTTCACCCCAATCATCTATCCCACCTTAGGCGGCTGGCTCCTTACGGTTACCTCACCGACTTCGGGTGTTACAAACTCTCGTGGTGTGACGGGCGGTGTGTACAAGGCCCGGGAACGTATTCACCGCGGCGTGCTGATCCGCGATTACTAGCGATTCCGACTTCATGTAGGCGAGTTGCAGCCTACAATCCGAACTGAGACTGGCTTTAAGAGATTAGCTTGCCGTCACCGACTCGCAACTCGTTGTACCAGCCATTGTAGCACGTGTGTAGCCCAGGTCATAAGGGGCATGATGATTTGACGTCATCCCCACCTTCCTCCGGTTTATTACCGGCAGTCTCGCTAGAGTGCCCAACTTAATGATGGCAACTAACAATAGGGGTTGCGCTCGTTGCGGGACTTAACCCAACATCTCACGACACGAGCTGACGACAACCATGCACCACCTGTCACCTCTGCTCCGAAGAGAAAGCCTATCTCTAGGCCGGTCAGAGGGATGTCAAGACCTGGTAAGGTTCTTCGCGTTGCTTCGAATTAAACCACATGCTCCACCGCTTGTGCGGGCCCCCGTCAATTCCTTTGAGTTTCAACCTTGCGGTCGTACTCCCCAGGCGGAGTGCTTATTGCGTTAGCTACGGCACTAAGCCCCGGATAGGGCCTAACACCTAGCACTCATCGTTTACGGCGTGGACTACCAGGGTATCTAATCCTGTTCGCTACCCACGCTTTCGAGCCTCAGCGTCAGTTACAGACCAGAGAGCCGCTTTCGCCACCGGTGTTCCTCCATATATCTACGCATTTCACCGCTACACATGGAATTCCACTCTCCCCTTCTGCACTCAAGTCCCGCAGTTTCCAAAGCGTACTATGGTTAAGCCACAGCCTTTTACTTCAGACTTACGAAACCGCCTGCGCTCGCTTTACGCCCAATAAATCCGGATAACGCTCGGGACCTACGTATTACCGCGGCTGCTGGCACGTAGTTAGCCGTCCCTTTCTGGTAAGTTACCGTCATAGTGTGAGCTTTCCACTCTCACACCCGTTCTTCGCTTACAACAGAGCTTTACGAACCGAAGTCCTTCTTCACTCACGCGGCGTTGCTCGGTCAGGGTTGCCCCCATTGCCGAAGATTCCCTACTGCTGCCTCCCGTAGGAGTCTGGGCCGTGTCTCAGTCCCAGTGTGGCCGATCGCCCTCTCAGGTCGGCTATGTATCGTCGCCTTGGTAGGCCTTTACCCTACCAACTAGCTAATACAACGCAGGTCCATCTCTTAGTGACGCTCTTGCGCCTTTCAAACCTATGCCATGCAGCATAAGCTGTTATGCGGTATTAGCTATCGTTTCCAATAGTTATCCCCCGCTAAGAGGTAGGTTACCTACGCGTTACTCACCCGTTCGCAACTCATTAGAGAGAAGCAAGCTCCTCTCCTCTGCGTTCTACTTGCATGTATTAGGCACGCCGCCAGCGTTCATCCTGAGCCAGGATCAAACTCTCGTTTAAATCTTACTCATGCTATTGCTAGCTTTTTCTTTATTGACGGGTTACTTCGTGTAACCCTTACTTGGTTGTTTCTTATTTAGTTCTCAAAGGTCTTTTGCGCTCTCTCAAGCGACAACTACTATATTCTAGCAAACTTCAGCACAACTGTCAATACCTTTTTTAAACTTTTTTTACTTTTTTTCTCTGCCTCTCAAAAACCTTAGAACAAATGGGATTTAAGCAGGAGCCTCAAAGCTCACAATATAAAAAACAGCCTTGCGGCTGCCATCGTCAGAATTTTACAAGGATAAAGAGCTTATGGAATGGATAGTTTTATCTTCCTATTAAACGGCTAGTTGGAAAATGAAGAACTGATCCTGAAATTCAACCACTAAAACGGCACATTAGTAGATGAAATCCCTTCTTATTTTCAAGTGTTCCTTTAAAGTAAGAATAAGGTGGAGGTTAGGGAAGGCTGGCTTCCATATTGATTTTCTAATGACTTTTTCGGCAGAAAGTCATCAGAATACCTTAGTCCAACGGCAAAAACACTTGCTCTAATCTTGTAAAAATAATTACCAAGGTGAGAAAATAAACTGAAATATAAACTTAATCTAAGGATTAAATAGTTCCCAATTTTTTCCTTTCTCCCTTAGCCATCTTTAGTTTAGCATGTGCAACCGGTTTCACGTCAAGCTTTTTGCTCAACTTTTTTTATTTTTTTATAGCAATTTTTATCATTATTGTCATCTAAATGATAAAATAGAATAAATAGCTATCGTTTGCTACTTTTATTTATTCTATTTTTGTTATTTTGAGAAAAAGATACTATGATCACAATCAATGACTTGGCTAGACTTTCTGGCTATTCCAAATCCACTGTTTCGCGGGCTTTAAGAGGAAATACGCGTATTTCTAAAGAAACACGCGAATATATTCAAGAACTAGCTAGAAAACATCAATATATTCCTAACCAAAAGGCGGTTAGTCTTAGTACGGGAAAATCTTATACTCTAGGAATCCAGATTCCTTATGTTAACTACAATAGCTTTTACGATCAACTGATTTATGGGATTTTAGGCGAAGCCAGTCGGCAAGGCTATCAGTGTTTGCTCCTTCCCACACATTATCAGAAAGAAAAGGAAGAGGACTGTTTGAAATTGCTTGCTGCAAAAGAAATAGATGGTCTCATCATCACTTCCTGTACTATGGCTCACAGCACCGAAATTCTTAGCACTTATGAGACAGAACGCCCGATTGTGACCATGGAAAAAATCGCAGATCACCTCTCAAGCGTGGGACTTAGTCGGCTGGTTGGTTATGACTATTTGCTCCGTTTATGTAAGGAAAAAGGCTACAAGCGGGTTATTTTATGCTTTAGCCGTGATTTGGTGCGGAGTCGGACTTCAAGGCTCATTGTCCAAAAGGTGCAAGAGCTCTATCCTGCAACAAGGCTAAATGATATCATCGGTAATTGCAGGCACTATATGGACGGAAAACGTGTGGCGTTTGAATGTCAAAATATCCAGCCATCAACCGCTATCTTAGCCACGAGCGACGAAGTGGCGGCAGGAATCCTAGCGGGTTATAAAGAGTTGGGGATCGAGCCGCCTTTGGTTATCGGACAAGAGAATCAACCCATCAGTGATTGCCTCAATATCCCTAGTCTGGATTTTCATCTCAACCGAGCTGGTCGAACGGCTGTTTCTCTCGCTTTATCCGAGCATGTGCAGCACCAAACGATTCCTTACACCTTCTACCCAAGAACCTTTGACCAAAGTCATTAAGACCATACAAAAAAACAGTTTGGAAGTTCCAAACTGTTTTAAACTGTCCAGTGTTTTTCTGGTGAAAAGGCTTCGCCCACTTGTGCATCAGCCTCTAGCTCAATAATACCGCGCTTTTGAGGGGCATTTGGAAGGGCTAATTCACGGGGTGAACACATCATGCCAAAACTCTTAACCCCACGCAACTCTCCTGGAAAGATGAGGTTGCCCTTTGGCATCATGGCACCAGGAAGAGCAACGATGGTTTTTAAGCCAACTCTAGCATTAGGTGCGCCTGCTACAATTTGAAGAAGCTCTTCTTCTCCTACTCTGACCTGACAGATATTAAGGTGATCACTATCTGGGTGAGGGGTAAGTTCAACAATCTCACCGACGACAAATTTTGGCTGCTCATCATAGACCAAACTTGGTTCAAAGCCTTCTTTGGCTAGCAAGTCATTTAAAAGAGCGATGTCAGCAGCGGTTAGGCTCACCTGACCTTGACCTTCTAAATTTAAAAGACTAGAGACTTCAAAAATGTTCCAAGCCAAGGTTTCTCCCGTCGCTTGGTCATAGACACGCGCCACTTGTCCTTTTCTTTCTACTGATTTTTTAGCAGCATCATGGTCTGCTACGATAAGCATGAGGACATCGCCTACATGGGCTTTGTTATAAGTACTAATCACTGATTTTCTCCTTTATGGTTTACTTCTTCATACCAAAAATCACCCTCATAATAGGTAAACTGGTACTCACGGCCATCTTCCATGACGAGTCCTCCTTGTGTCGCCTCGTCTTGTTCTTGGTCTTGTCTAAGATAGAGGACCTGAATGGTACCTTTTTGGCTGAAATAAGCACGTAATTCGGCAATCATTAGGGCTTTTTGACGATGATTTTCTTTGCTTTTCACCAGATAAGCCAAAGCACCTGCCCCCAAAGACAAGGCACCTAGCAAACCTAATCCTAGCTGTTTTCTTTGTTTCACATGTGCTATTTTACCATATCTGCTAGATTTTCGCTACTTGTAAAAGAATGAGAAAAGACGAGAAAGACCCGTCTTGTTCTATCTATTTTTGAGTCGTCTTGCGTCTAGCTCCCGTTAAGGCAAGCCCCATACTCAATAGACCAAGTGAAAGGAGGATAGAGCTGTCTTCTCCTGTCGCTGGAAGTTTATCTTGATTTGAGGTTGTTTCTGACGACCTTGAATCGGCTACTTTTGAAGTAAATTCTTCTGATGGACGGGTAATCTTTGAAAGATGGTTTGGCTCGTGAGTGAAAGAAAGTGGCTCTTGTGATGGCGTAGAAGGAAGCTGGTCAAGGGCTGGTCCTGTTTCTTTTGGTGGTTGAGGAGTGTTGCTGTCAGCATCCTCTTTCACATACATTTTTCTACCTTCTACTTGGGCACTGATTTTCTCTCCTTTTTCAGTGAGATTTTTCAAATACTGAACAAAAACTTCGGTATCTGGGTCAATCGCTCCAATGAGCTTGGTTTTTGGAAACACGCTAAAGCCATCTCCTCCACCGTAAAGAAAGTCGTTCACCACAGCTGTATAAGTGGCTTTGGGATCTAGAGGTTGACCATCTGCTGTGTAAACACGGTTGACTTGATAAGAGATGCCTTGGTCATTTGGCTGCGCATCCGTATAAGTGTAGGTGAGACCAGACACTTGAAGGAAGTATTTTTCTTCCTCATCATACTGTTGGTTGAGCACATCAATCACTTGTTGACCCGTCATTTGAACGATTTGGAGGATATTACCAAAAGGTTGAACGGCTTGGGCAGCGCCCCAAGTGATGCTGCCATCTGCAGTCACCGCCAAGTCTGCTCGAATACCGCCATTATTGGTAAAGGCAAAATCCACATCATAGCCCGATGCTTTAGCCATAGCACGTTGGGCGTCTGTCACCAAATTACCTACTGGAGACTCCTTGCTAGCAGAAACCTCTCTGGTAATGGTCTCGTGTGTCAATGACTCACCCAATTTTGAATCCGTCACTTGCTTGGCAAGACGTGTCGCCTCATCGACAAGCGCTTTAACCTTTGGATTTTCCGCCAAATCCTTGGTAACAGGAACGATTTGGGCACTTGGTGTGGCTTTGAAATCCTGTAAATCCGTATCATAGACCCCGCGCACATCAGCATAAGCCTTACCTTGTGAGAGGGCTTGAACGATGCGTGTGTGTTCTAACAGTCCATTGGTGTAAACATGATTATGACCAGCAAAGACCACATCAACGCTATTGTCTGGGTCTAACTGATTAACTTTTTTCATCATCTCAGCTGCCCAATAATCTGCTTGATCGTCCTTACTGGTAGAAGGCACATGCGCTAGGACAACAATAGCATGCACTCCTTGGTCACGCAGTTCTTTGGCGTACTTGACAATAGTCTCGGCTTCATCCAGATACTGGTAATCTTGATGATTTTTCTTGAGCACCAGATTTGGGATTTCTGTCGTCACCACACCGACAAAACCAATCTTAACAGGCTGCTGATTCACCAAAGTTTCCTTAACGGCATAAGGTTTCCAATCAAATGGAATCTGACCATTTTGATCCACCACATTGGCAATGACCAATTGCATATTGGATTTTTCGTGAGGATAAGCGTCCACAATAGGATAGAATTTACCAGCTTCTGGGGCTTCTCCCGCTAAAATCCGGTGAAACTCTGCTAGGCTCTCGTCAAATTCGTGGTTCCCCAAGGTACCGTATTCAAACTGCATTTCATTAAAAATGCGGACAGTCGGCTCGTCCTGCAAGAGAGCGGAGTTGGCAGGGCTTGCGCCAACCATATCGCCTGCCTGCACGCGAATGCTTTCGCCAGTCGGATTTTCAGATAAAAAGGATTGGCTGGCTTGATCCAAGGCAGTTGCTAGCTTGGCAGCTCCACCTGTATCTGTGATTTTGCCTTCTGGCATGACAGCTGTTCCGCCTTTACTGAGGGCGCCGTGAAAATCATTGACCCCAAGCAGTTGGATAGGAACCTCATCGGCCAGAACTGAGCTAGACGAAAACCAAACACCTAGACCAACAAGACTGGTCATTCCCAAACTCATGGCAATGCGATGCTTTTTAGCAGACATGATTTTACCTCTTATTTTTTAATTTCTTTTCCTTTCTATCCTATCAAAAGCTTCTCGGTCTTGTCAATATCGTCTTTCGGATTTTACGATAAAAATAAAAAATCAGCTAGGAATTCTAGCTGATTTTAAGATTAAAAGACGAACAAATCGTTCAAGTTTTCAGCCAAAGTTGGGTGAGAGAAGATTTGCTTGGTGAAGTAGGTGTATGGAATCTTGTTATCCATGGCAACGGTGATGATGTTGATCATCTCTTGTGCCCCTTCGGCAAAGAGGGTCACACCAAGAATTTCCTTGGTTTCAGTGTTGACCACAGCTTTAAAGGCACCTCTGAGATCAGCGTTGACGTGGGCACGTGGCATACCAGCCACCAACATTTCCTTAGCAGCATAAGGAAGTCCCTTGTCTGCTGCTTCTTTTTCGGTGAGACCGATTTGGGCAAGTGGTGGGTTGAGGAACATAGTGGTTGGCACGTTCTTACGATCTTCAAGCGTGTAGCTGCCATCGCCTTCAAGGTAGCTATAAACCACACGCGCATCGTCAAGTGAGATATAGGTGAATTGAAGACCACCATTGACATCTCCCACTGCAAAGACACCCGGAACAGTGGTTTCACAGTGCTTGTCAACGACGATAGCCCCACGATCGGTCACTTCAATGCCAGTTGCTTCAAGATTAAGGGGAGCTGTGTTTGGTTTACGTCCAGTTGAATAAAGAAGGGCATCAAAGCGGTATTCGCCATCTTCGGTCACCACCACAACTTCTTCACCATCATTTTTGATTTCTGTAGTGTGAACGCCGAGGTGAATGGTAATGCCATCTTCTTCAAGGTATTGCTTAGCAAGAGCTGCAATTGAGCTTTCTGCACGTGGCAAGAAAACAGGCAGAGCATCAAGAACAGTGACTTTGCTACCAAGTTTGTTGTAAAGCCCTGCAAATTCCAAGCCGATATTACCGCCACCAAGGACACCTAAACGTTTTGGAAGTTCTTCTAAGCGTTGGATGCCTGTGGAATCATAGACATTTTTGCTGGTCGCAAGTCCTGGAATCGGAATCGTGTTGGTAACTGCACCTGTGTTAATGATGATGGTTTCTGCAGTCAACTCTTGCTTGTCATCACCTGCAACAGCTTCAATGACCTTGTCTGAAACAAAGCGCGCTTCAGCATCAATAACATCAACCGTTGCTTCTTTCAAGCCGTTATAGTTCTTGGCGTTAAGACGCTTGACAACGGCATTTTTTTCAGCCATGGCTTCCTCAAAAGACAAGTTTTTCTCTGCGGCAACAAGCAGCGTCTTGGTTGGAATACAACCGATGTTGATACAAGTTCCGCCGTAAAGCTCTTTGCTGCGTTCCACAAGAGCCACTTTTTTGCCGGCTTTAGCGAGTTTGGCTGCAAGGGTTTTTCCTGCTTTACCAAATCCAACTACAATCACGTCATAGGTTAACATAATGCTTTCCTCCTTTTGATACTTCCATTTTAGCACAATGAAAAAGAAAGCGCTGACTTCTGCTACGGCGTTTTTTTCTTCCAGAAAAAGAAGAAAGATGGAACAGAGGAAAGTGAAGGGCTGGATTTTTGTTTAAAACGCATTCCCAGAAAAAGCGAGCGTAAGAAGAGATCGATCCCAATCGCTAGCCAGACTCCGAAAAGCCCTAGACCTAAGACCTTTCCGAAAAGCAGAACACCTACAACCCGAATGCCCCACATTCCCATCATGGTGCTGTAAAGTGGCGACTTGGTATCGCCTAGCCCCTGCAAGGCGCCTGCTAAAATCAGACTAAGTGCTAGAAAAGGTTGAATAAAAGCATCAACTCTAAGTGCCACAGTCACCTGATGTATGGCTTCTAAATCAGCGGTGAATAAGGAAGCAAAAAAGGGGCTAGCAAAGTAGAGGACCACACCAAATACCGACATGACACAAACACCGTAAATTAGCGCCAAATAGGCACTGCGCCTTACCATGATCCAATCTTTTTTCCCAAAAGCCCTTGCCACCAAAATACTAGCAGCACTCGAAAGACCGTAAGCGGGCATATAAGTGAAAGACTCGATACTGCCTGCAATCATGTGAGCCGCAAAGACCTTAGCTCCCAAGGCTAGAATAAAGCCAAAGTAAAAAATCTGTCCAAAGCGCATGACAAAGCGCTCTAAAGCAGCTGGAATCACCCGTCGAATCAAGTTGAAATCCCAATTTGCTTGCCTAAAGACCTCTCGCCAAGAAATCGATATTGGACTTTTCTTCAGCGCCCTGTAAAGGAGAAAAGTCCCAACAGCGCGCGATAAGACGGTCCCAAGAGCTGTTCCGAGTAAGCCCCAGTGAAAGCCAAAAATAAACAGAGCATCTAAACCGATATTGATGACATTGACCCACATCGCCACTCTTAAAGGTGTTTGACTATCTTGGTTGCTACGTAAGAAACTAGAAAATAAAACCATCAAGCCCATAAAAACGCCAAAACCTGCCACAACCACAAGAAAGAGATAAGCCTGCTCTTGCACTTCTCCTTTTCCTCCCATCACCCCCAATAAAGGATAACCAAAAAGAAGCAGACACACAGCAAGAAACACCGCACAAACGAGGGTCAACCGTGTCGCTTGATGAGCACTTCTACGAGCAACAGAAGTCTCTTTTGCCCCTAAGCTTTGAGCAATAAAGGAAGTCGCCCCAATACTAATGGCTATAAAAAGGGCTAAAATAACTGCTAAGACAGCATTGGCAAGCCCAACAGCAGTCACACTCACAAGACCTAACTGGGCAATCATCAAGGTGTCTAAAAAACCAACCGAAGTTTCAAGAACATACTCCAAGGTCGTAGGAATCGCTAGACCAAGGATTTCTTTTTTCAAATCAGGCATCAATCCTGTCCTTTCTCATCTTTTGGGTTATAATAAAAGAAACCCTTTTTTCTTCTTAGTATAGGAGAAAAGACATTCAAAAAACAGACGCAATTTTACTCTAGTGTTACTTATGGAACACCTAGAGCCATTTGTACCAAAAGGAGAGGGCATGGATCGACGTAGCAGAAAAACTAAGCAAGCCATCTTATCCGCTTTTTACCAGCTCTTAGCTGAAAAAGCTTATGAAAAAATTACGGTTCAAGACATTATTAAGCAGGCAGATATTGGACGAACGACTTTTTATAGTCATTTTGAAACCAAGGATTTTCTTCTAGAAGCCATTTGCGAGGATTTATTTCATCACATTTTTGATGATTTGACCAAGGAAAACAAAGACCAGACCCTGCTTCATTTGCTCAAGCATTTTCAGGAAAATAAGGACAAGATTACGACCCTGCTGCTTTCAGACAATCCCTTATTTTTACGCTACTTGACCCCTTATCTGACCCAGCATGTCTGTCCTTTATTTCTTTTGACCAAGCGCTTTAACCACCCTTCTCTACCGCAAGAACTCGCCATTTTATCCATTAACACCACCTTTATCAGTACGCTCAAATGGTGGTTAACCAAGGCAACAAACCGCAGCAAAGAAGAAGTGATGGGCGATCTTTACACCTTGCTTGGCTAGTTGAAATGGGCTTTTTTTCTGAATTTATCGTATAATGAAAGTATATCCCATCGCTATAAAAGGAGGTTAAGATGGATTTATTTGCTAAAATCAAAGAAGTCACAGAACTACAAGCCATATCTGGTCATGAGGGACCTGTGCGCTCTTATCTCAGGGACAAGATGACCCCGCTAGTTGACGAGGTCAAAACAGATGGCCTTGGCGGCATCTGGGGAATTCGTGATAACCAAGAAACAGATGCCCCAACCATCCTCGTCGGTGCCCACATGGACGAGGTCGGCTTTATGGTCAGCCATATCGAAGCTAACGGTACTCTTCGCGTAGTGGAGATTGGAGGCTGGAACCCTCTTACCATCAGCGCGCAACGCTTCACCCTCTACACTAGAGAGGGCGCTCATATCCCTGTTATTTCAGGTGCTGTGCCACCTCACTTCCTGCGGGGCGCAGGAGGACAAAGTCTTCCAAGTGCAGGCGACATCGTTTTTGACGCTGGTTTTACCGATAAGGAAGAAGCAGAGAGCTTTGGCGTTAGACCAGGTGATGTCATCATCCCTTGGTCAGAGACCATCCTTTCTGCGAATAAACGCCATATCATGGGAAAGAGCTGGGACAACCGTTATGGTGTTCTCATGGTGGCTGAACTCCTCGAGCACCTCAAGGGGCAAGACCTTCCCAATCGCTTGGTTGCCGGTGCCAACGTCCAAGAAGAGGTTGGACTGCGTGGGGCTAAGGTTTCTGCCAATCTCTTTGACCCTGAACTCTTCTTTGCGGTGGATTGTTCCCCAGCAGGAGATGTCTATGGCAATCAAGGCAAGGTCGGGGATGGAACCCTCATTCGCTTCTATGATCCAGGGCATTTGATGCTACCAAATATGAAGGACTTCCTCCTCACCACAGCTGAAGAAGCTGGCATCAAGTATCAATACTACTGCGCCAAAGGTGGCACAGATGCGGGTGCTGCCCACATGCAAAACAAGGGCATCCCATCAACAACCATCGGCGTTTGCGCACGCTACATCCATACTCACCAAACCCTCTATGCCATGGATGATTTCCTCGAAGCCCAAGCCTTCCTCCAAGCCATTGTTAAAAAACTTGACCGCTCAACGGTGGATACCATCACCACTTACTAAAAGAAAAAGCGTTTGGAAAATGAACTGCACCCCAAAAGTTAGACACAAAATCTAACGATTGGGGGGCTTTTCTTATGAAATTAAGTTATGAAGATAAACGAGGTATATACAAGTTGAGAAAGAGAGGTGTATCATGGCCTCAGATCAGTCAGCGATATGAAGTCTGTCCTTCCAATCTCAAGTACATGGTTAAACTCATGGATAAATATGGTGTTGAGATTGTTGAAAAGGGTAAAAATCGGTATTATTCACCCGAATTAAAGCAGGAAATAATGGATAAAGTCTTGATTCATGGTTGCTCTCAACTCTCAGTTTCCCTTGATTATGCCTTGCCAAATCGAGGGATGCTCCCAAATTGGATAGCCAAATACAAGAAAAACGGTTATACTATTCTTGAAAAACCAAGAGGGAGACCACCAAAGATGGGACGTAAACCAAAAAAGACTTTGGACCAAATGACAGAGTTAGAACGACTAAAACATGAAAATGAATACCTTAGAGCGGAGAATGCTGTGCTAAAAAAGCTGAGAGAATACCGCTTGAGGGACGAAGCAAAGCGCAAAGAGCAACAGAAATCATTCAAGCATTAACGAATCAGTTTTCCCTAGAGACGCTACTCGAAATCCTTGATTTGCCACGCTTCACCTATTACTATCAAGTGAAGCGACTGGCTAAGCCAGATAAGGAGAAAACTATCAAGGATGAAATACAATCTATTTATGATGACCATAAAGGTAATTACGGCTATCGTCGGATTCATTTAGAATTACGAAATCGTGGCTTTATCATCAATCACAAAAAGGTGCAGCGCTTGATGAAAGAGTTAGGCTTGACCGCTCGTATTCGTCGTAAGCGCAAGTATTCTTCTTATAAAGGTGAGGTTGGTAAGAAGTCTGATAATCTGATTAAACGTCAATTCGAAGGCTCTAAACCTTACGAGAAGGGCTATACCGATGTGACGGAGTTTGCCTTACCTGAAGGGAAACTTTATCTCTCCCCTGTTCTTGATGGCTATAACAGTGAGATTATTGATTTTACCCTATCTCGCTCCCCTGACTTGAAACAGATTAAAACCATGCTTGAGAAGGTTTTTCCAGCAGATTCATATAGCGGAACCATTCTTCACAGCGATCAAGGCTGGCAATACCAGCACCAGTCTTATCATCACTTTTTGAAAACCAAAGGAATTCGTTCCTCTATGTCTCGCAAGGGAAATAGTCCAGATAATGGGATGATGGAGTCCTTCTTTGGCATTCTCAAATCTGAAATGTTTTATGGATTTGAGAAGTCTTATCAATCCCTTGATGACCTTGAGCAAGCTATCACAGATTACATTTTTTACTACAACAACAAACGAATCAAAGCAAAACTAAAAGGACTTAGTCCTGTGGGGTACAGAACTAAATCCTTTAGATAAATAAAATGTCCAACTTTTGGGGGTCAGTACAACATTTCCAAACGCTTTTTCTTTTAAAGATGGTTCATTAACAAAGCCAAAAAACCGATAGCATTGTTGAGCATGTGAAGGCTAAGGCTAATGGACAAACGATCATAGCGGTAGTAAATCCACCCAAAAATCGCTGCCATCCCTCCATACAAGATCCAACTGCCAAAATTGGTCGGACTATGCACCAAAGCAAAGAGAAGGCCACCAACGACAAATCCAATTTTTTCATAACCTTTGAAAACGCCCTTTGGGATAATGTAGCGGAAAATGACCTCTTCATACAAGGGAGCCACAATCACAATGAACAAAAAGAGAAAGGCAGGTGATAAGGCATCAAAGAGACTAGCGATATTCGCTTGATTTTGAGCGATTTTCCCGCCTTCAAAGAGCATGACGAGGTTACCCACCATATTGATCCCAAACAGGATCAACTGCCCCATCGCGACAATGAACCAATTTGAGGGTTTCAAAAAATCAGATCGGCTAAACAGTTTCTCTCGTCTTACAAACCAAATGACAAGAAACAAAACCAATAGTCCTAGCCCCCAAGAGATAAGCTGCTGAGGAAGAGTCAAATATCCCTTTGCCCCAAAAACCACAGTCGCGTAGCCCATGGCCAGCTGATCCAGAATGAACAATACAATCGCAAGTCCCATCCATTTTAAACGTGATAACATTCACAAAACTCCTTTTTGAAAATTATACCAAATATCAACAAAAAAGAAAACCCCTTGTTTTGAAAACAAGGGATTTCGCTCAAGAAAAATACAAGGCGATAAACATGAGTATGGTCGAAATAGCATTATTGAGGATATGAAGGCCGAGATTGAGGGCAAAGCGGTCATACCGATAATAAATAAAAGACAAGACGCTTCCCATTCCAAAATAAATCACAAAGCTCCCCAAGTCACTCGGACTATGGCCCCAAGCAAAAAGCAAAGTCCCAAGAACAAAGCCAAACTTTTCTGCCCCCTTAAAGATTCCTTTGGGAATCAGATCACGGAAAACCAGCTCCTCAACCAAAGGCCCTGTCACCACCAAGGGAAAAGAGAAAGCCCATGCCGGCAATAGCCTAAAGGCTGCCTCCAGCTCTGCTTGATTTTCTGTATCCGTTTTTCCACTAAAACTTAATAGCCATTGCCCAATCATCGTAATCAGGGTGATAACGAGATAGCCGAGTAAAATCCGTTTCCAATCTTGTTTGCTCAATCGATAAGGACTAGCAATCAAGTCGCTCTCTCGCAAATACCAAATAACCAAGGCTGCAATCAAGAGATTTAAAAGAAATCCCAAGGCGGCTAGAGGGAAGGTCATCTGTATCTGTAAGGCTTGAAAAGCCATAAAATAGCCCAGTCCGACCATCTCTAGTAAAAAGAAACCAAAAGCAAGCCCCAGAGCCTTCAACCGTTGAATCATATCGTTTCTCCTTTAGCAAAAAAGAGAAGGCAAAAACGTCTTCTCTTTGTATTTTATATCAAATTAACCTTTCAAGCGCTCAACGTCACGCGCAATTACCAACTCTTCATCGGTTGGGATAACCAAAATCTTGACACGTGAGTTTGGTCCTGAAATGTCACCAGCAAAGCCAAAGACGTTCTTTTCTGGATCGACTTCCATACCAAACCAGCTCATGCCTTCAATCACATCACGGCGCATCATCCAGCCATTTTCACCCATCCCTGCTGTAAAGACAAGGGCATCTGCTCCGTTGAGGACAGCTAGGTATTGACCGATAAATTTCTTGATGCGATCGACAAACATATTGTAGGCAAGGGTCGCTGTTTCATGACCTTCTTCCATAGCATTTTCAATGTCACGCATATCGCTAGAAAGGGCAGAAACCCCTGCGATACCAGATTCTTTATTGAGGACATTGACCACATCAGCCGCATCCTTTAACTCAGGAACATTGGCCACCAAGTAAGGGATGATCGCTGGGTCGATGTCACCTGAACGGGTTCCCATCATCGGACCAGCTAGCGGTGTAAAGCCCATTGACGTGTCAATAGACTGACCGTGCAGGTTGGCAGTAATCGAAACACCATTCCCGATGTGCGCGGTGATGATCTTGAGTTCTTCAATCGGACGACCCAAGAGTTTGGCAGCTTCATGAGCCACGTAGTAGTGGCTGGTTCCGTGCGCGCCGTATTTACGCACCTTGTAGTCGGTATAGTATTTGTCCGCAATTGGATAGCGGTAAGCCACTTCTGGCATGGTGGTGTGAAAGGCTGTATCAAAGACAGCAACACTGATAATGTCTGGGAGCAATTCCTTGAAAGCACGGATACCAGCAGCATTGGCTGGGTTATGAAGAGGTGCGAGCGAAGACAATTCCTCGATTTGCTCTAACACCTTGTCATCGATGACAACGGATTCTTTAAAGATTTCACCACCTGCAACCACACGGTGTCCCACACCTGTAATCTCATCGTAGCTCTCAATGATGTGAAGGCGAATCAAATCATCCAAGACCACTTTCACGGCTTCGACGTGGTCAGCAATATCAAGGATTTGTTTTTCTTTTTTCCCGTCAAACTTAACGGTTGAAATCGAGTCTTTCAGACCAATCCGCTCGATAATTCCTTGGGCGAGGACGGTTTCTTCTGGCATTTGGTAAAGTTGCCATTTCAAGCTAGAACTTCCTGCATTGATCGCGATTGTTTTTGACATGTCATGCTCCTTCTTCTGTAATCGTTTTCGTGTTACCTTTTCATTATATCACAAAAAACCTAGAAAGTGGGGATTTGGGACCGCCATTTTTTAAATTCTTGCATAAACTGGGTCAGCGCTTCTGGGCTTCTCACATCCTGCAAAGGATAGACAAAGGTCTGGGTATCCTTTGGCCAGTCTTTTCCAAGGATAAAGATGGTCTTAGCATTGCTCACATGCCCAAATAAGGTTTCTGGGAGGCTAATAAGCCCTAAAATCTGAGCATGGTCCTTCAACCAATCCTTGAGAAGAGGACTTTGAGGACTGCTTAAAAGACTAGTCGGGGCCAAAAAGAGGGCAAAACCGTGTGGCTTTAAGTATTTAAAGGCCTGCTCCATTAAGAGATGGTGGGCATAGGTGTGTTCCTCTGATGAAAAGACCTGATAGCGCTTTGCAATGTCATCTTGGGGATAGTAACCCACAGGCAGGTCACCAATGATGACATCGCTCTCCTTTAAAATCTGAGGGCGCACCGCATCCTCTTGGACAAAAGCAGCTTTTGAGCCCATAACATCTGAGATACTAGCAGACAAGTCAATCAGCAAATCATCTACCTCAAGTCCTAGATAATGAAGCTTAGTGGTGCTATTATTGAGAAGCGTTTGAGCGAGGTTGCCTGTTCCGCTACCCACTTCAAGGACGTCTAGTTCTTTTTTGTGACTCAAAGTTTCCATCAAAAACAAGAGGATAAAGCCAATACTATCTGGTGTCAACTGATGATTGGCCTGAAGGGGCTCGACTTGGTTTAACTTCATGAGGACAAACTGAAAAGCACGTCGCCACTCTTCTTGACTCAGGTTGAGGGCATGCAAACGTTGATTGTTGGCTTGAATGGTGGGATTGTCACTCTCTTCCTCGCCTAGATAAAGGGCATTCTGCTCGATGAGGGCATCGTAGGCATGGGTGGTGAGATCATTTTCTAGCAGTTGGACATTTTCTAAGATGAGACCATAAGCGGTCTCAATGGTTTCAAAATTCATGATTTCCTCCTTTTTTCTATGATAACAAAAAAGGAAAGGAGAGAAAACCCCCTTTCACCTTTTCTATGGATTGGTTTAAGCTTTTTTAGCTTGTTCTTCCCTGTAACGCGCCATCTCAGCTTGGTTTCCCCAAACAAAGTGACCCGGTTTAATCTCTACCATCTCTGGTTTATCGACACTGTAATCATGCTCTTCTGGATGATAGACGATTAGCTCTTTTTGGCGCTCCAAAATCGGATCTGGAATCGGTACTGCTGAAAGCAGGGATTTGGTATAAGGGTGGATCGGATTTTGGAAGAGTTCTTCCGTTTCTGCCACCTCAACGATGACCCCTTTGTAAATCACGGCAATACGGTCTGAGATAAAGCGCACAACAGACAAGTCATGGGCGATAAAGAGATAGGTCAAGCCCTTTTCTTTCTGGAATTTCTTAAGCAGATTGAGGACCTGCGCTCGAACAGATACGTCAAGGGCTGAGATAGGTTCATCTGCGATAATAAACTCAGGCTCCATAAC
This sequence comes from Streptococcus sp. STR1/CE/0325, assembly GCF_055386095.1. Taxonomy (NCBI): domain Bacteria; kingdom Bacillati; phylum Bacillota; class Bacilli; order Lactobacillales; family Streptococcaceae; genus Streptococcus; species Streptococcus sp. STR1/CE/0325. The sequence continues at coordinate 1,701,103 of NZ_AP045018.1, forward strand.
CAAAGCACGGGCAATTCCGATCCGCTGGCGTTGACCACCTGAAAACTCATGGGGATAACGGCTCAAATGTTCGCTCAAGAGCCCAACTTCAGTCATCATCTTTTTCACTTTTTCTTGACGGTCTGCTTCATCCTTATAAAGATGGAAGTTATAGAGACCTTCTGAGATAATGTAGTCAACAGTCGCCCGGTCATTAAGACTAGCAGCAGGATCTTGGAAGATCATCTGAATCTTACGAATCAACTCCTGCTCTTCGCTCTTACTTTTCTTGCCATTGATGACCTTGCCATCAAAGACAATCTCACCGCCACTGGTGTCATTGAGACCGATAATGGCCCGACCAATGGTGGTCTTACCTGACCCTGACTCTCCAACCAAGGAGAAGGTTTCACCACGATTGATAAAGAAGTTGGCGTTTTTGACAGCGACAAACTTCTTTTTTCCTTCACCGAAGGAAATTTCTAGGTCTTTGATTTCAACTAATTTATCTGTCATTTTCCTCCTCCGAAACCGTGCTTATGAGAAATCTTCTCATGGAGATTTTGAATCATACTTGGCTTTTCAACTGCCGGTGCTTCTGGGTGCAAGAGCCATGTCTTAGCCCAGTGGATGTCGTTGACTTGAAAACGTGGAACGTCTTCTTCAAAGTCAATAGCCATAGCATATTGAGACCGTGGAGCAAAGGCATCTCCCTTGATTTTTTTGTAAAGAGATGGTGGTGTTCCAGGAATAGAGAAGAGTACCCCATCATGGTCAGCCAACTGCGGCAAACTAGAGAGCAAACTCCAAGTATAGGGGTGACGAGGGTCATAAAAGATGTCCTCAACCGTACCGTACTCGATGATGTCTCCGGCATACATGACCGCCACCTTATCCGCGATACTTGCCACCACACCCAAATCGTGGGTGATAAAGATAGTGGTGAACTTGTACTCTTCTTGCAAAGTCTTAAAGAGGTCGATAATCTGCGCCTGAATGGTCACATCAAGTGCCGTCGTCGGCTCATCACAGATGAGGATATCCGGCTTACATGCAAGGGCAATGGCAATAACAATCCGCTGTCTCATTCCACCAGAATATTGGAAAGGATAGTCATTAAAACGTTTTTCAGCTTCTGGAATCCCCACCTTTTTCATGTAGTCAATAGCGAGTTCCTTGGCTTCTTCCTTGCTCTTGCCTTGGTGTTTGGTGATGACTTCTGTAATCTGACTCCCGATGGTTTTGATGGGGTCTAGACTGGTCATAGGGTCTTGAAAGATCGTGGCAATCTTCTTACCACGGATAGCTTCCCAACCCTTATTGTCCTTAATCTGAGTCAAGTCTTGACCGCGATAATCCACACTACCAGCTGCCACCCGACCGTTACTTTCTAGCATACCTGTAAAGACCTTGGTCAAAACGGATTTCCCAGAACCAGACTCTCCTACGAGCGCTAGGACTTCCCCTTCATAGAAATCAAGGGAGATTCCACGAATAGCCGTCAAGACACGGTCACGCACATCAAATTCGACCACCACGTCTTTGGCGCTTAATATTACATTTTTTTGATCTGTCATATAGTAGCTCCTATCTATGTGAACGTGGGTCGCTGGCATCAGATAAGTTTTGTCCAACGATATAGAGTGGTAATGACACCAAAATCAAAACGGTCAATGGAATCCAGAACAAATAAGCATTGGTCGTTAAGTTTGAAGAATAATCCGAAATCAAACGACCAAGACTTGGCTCAGTGACTGGAAGACCTAGTCCAAAGAAGGATAGGAACGCCTCATAAGAGATGTAGCTTGGTAACATCTGAGAAACGGTCGTCACAATGACAGACACTAACTGTGGCAAGAGGTTTTTAGTCACCATTTTAAAGGTTGGTGTTCCGAGTGTCCGACTGGCCAAGTTGTACTCCAAATCCCGATAACGAAGGACTTGAATCCGAATGGAGTAGGCAATACCTAGCCAACCGGTCAAACAAAAGGCCAAAATCAAGTTCCAAAAACCAGCTCCAAGAGAGTAGGTCAAGATGATGATGATGAGCATATCTGGTACGTTTGAGATAACATTATAGACCTCAATCATGAATTTGTCAAAGGTCTTTGAAATCCCCCAGAAACCACCAACAATAACACCAATCACAGTATTGATAACCGTCGCAATAACCGAAATCAAAATGGAGTTTCTAGCCCCGTACCAGACCCCATCAAAGAGGGACTGACCGTTTTTATCCGTACCAAACCAGTACTGAGCATTAGGTGAGATATAGCGTCTTGAAAAGTCATTGATGCCACTGACATCGTTAAAGTCATAGTGGGCAAACAAAGGATACACAAAGCTCATCACGATAATGGTAATCAAGATGCCCAGCATAATGATACTGGACTTTTTAGACAAAAACTGTCTAAAGACAGATCGCCAATAAGAGTAAGCTGGGGCATCAATTGCTTCGGAGGCATAGGTATCCAAAGCAACAAATTCAAATTTCTTTTTATCGATTGTTGACATTATTTGCCTCCTTTTCCTGCAAGTTTAATCCGTGGGTCAATCACTGTCATCAAGAGATCCCCGATGAGAAGAGAAAGAATAGAAAGAACGGTAAAGATAAAGGTCAACCCAACAACCATTGAGTTATTGGCTGCCTTAATGGAGTCAATCAACATCTTACCCATACCAGGGAAAGCAAAGATGGTTTCAGTTAGGGTTGCTCCAGTGATAGCAAGGAGAATAGAACCTGGAATCCCTGAAACAATCGGTACCATAGCATTTTTAAACAAGTGATGACGAGAGATTTCTACTTCAGAAAGACCTTTTGCCCGTGCAAAGCGCACATAATCACTACCTTGTTGGTCCACCAAATACCGTCTGAACCAAACCACAATCCGAGGAACAGATAAAATTCCTAAAATCAAGGCTGGTAGGACGTAGGATGACGGACTAGATGCCCCAAGTAGTGGGAAGGAATCTGGCAATCCAAATAAGGAAGATCCGATATAGCGGATGATATAAATGGTCGCCACACTTGGAAGAGCAAGCATAAAGGTGATGCTAGCAGTAGAGAGGGTATCAAACCAACCGTCCTTGTAGCGTGCCATCAGCATACCAAGCGGCAATCCGATGATGTAAGAGATAATCACCCCGATGACCCCAATCACAAAGGAGTTGGAAATCATAGATGGATCAGCATAGTTATTGAGGGTATTGGTATAAGGGTCATTGCCAAAGTTAGCCTTATCTCTACTGTCTGCATTTTTAGGTGACTTGTAGGTTCTGGTGTAGATGTTAATCGGTGAAGACTTGGTCACACCAGTTGGGAAGGTCACATCCTTAGAAATCGTTCGCCCTTGTCCTTGGGTGATGACCTGTAACACCGGAATATTGGCATAAGTTGGGTAAGATGTTCCAAGATTGAAAGTCACAATATTTTGGTGAATATAAGGGAACTCACCATTGAAGTAGATCAAGTATTTATGTTCTGTACCAGATCCAGTCAAGGCCCATCCGACAGACTTGTCGTTTTCAAAACGCACATAGCGCTCCAATTTAGGATTACTGCTATCATGAATGCGCCAAGGGTGATCAATCACAATCAAATTGGCATAGAATTTATAAACCCGCTCATACAGAGGAATTTCTCTGGTCGCGTAAAATTCTTTGTTTTCAAATCGGTGCAAGGTCCAGCCATTACCAATAGATTTGATATAGTCTTTATAGATTTTTTCATTCTTGGCTGTGCCAGCTGTTGTAACAGACTTGTCAAACTTAGCAGCTTTTTCTTGCAATTCTTTGGTATTGTAGTAGTCAATATAGCCCATGCGCTCATAGACCGTGTTTTCATAATTGGCTTTTGAGTCCGGGGTTTTGATCATCTTGTTGTAGTTAGGGTCTTGTTTGAAAATCAAATTTCTAGGCACCATGGTAAAGACAATGGCATAGACCACAGTGGTCACTAAAAAGATGGAAATCAAAGACCGTAGTAAGCGTTCTATGACGTATCGTTTCATACTCTATCCTCAATAAACGAAAAAGGATGTGGGATTTTTACCACACCCCCTTAGCGTTTTTTCTTATTTTTCAACATGATTTGGCAAATCTTTTTCGTAGGCTTCTTCAGCTGCTTTCTTCTCTTTTTCCCACTTCTTCTTAGCGTCTTGGTATTGTTTTTCCGTAACGGCTTTTTCTTGAAGCTCTGTGGTCTTGAGGTAAGACGGCAATCCTGCTGGTCCCTTGTCTCCTGTGAGGGCATAAGCACCTGTGAATGGCACGATACGGCTAAGACGTGGGGCACCTCCACCAGAGTTAATCGGAATAACGATAGAACTATCCGTTAAGAAAGCTTGCGCCTTAGCATAGCCTTCATAACGTTTGGCTAAATCGGTTGATTCGCTACCTGCTTCTTTTAAAAGGTTAGCATAAGTATCAAGACCTACGGCACTATAAGCTGGTGAGCTAGTATCGTCAATACCTAAGGTCTTCAGATTGCTACCATCTGCACCGAAAATATCAAGGTAAGAAGATGGATCCATATAGTCTGGTGTCCAACCTGCAACATTGAAGTCATAGTCAGCTTGGTCCCCTTTTTCAAAGAAGTAGGTCACACGGTTGACATTATCTTCTGTTGTTTTTTGCACATCCACAACAACATTATCTTTACCAAGAACGGTTTCGATGGAATTTTTTAGGGAGTTAGCTTGTTGCACCAGACCATCAGAAGTTTGGACGACTGGCATATCAAGGTGGATTGGGAAGCTCACCCCTTGGGTTTCTAGCTCAGCTTTTGCCTTCGTAAAGGCAGCCTTGGCTTTTTCTGGTTGGTAGAAACCATTTTGACCATCAGCAAGGTTCACGTCTTTCCAAGTATCATTGGTGCTCAACTCATCCTTGACTAAGTCTCCAAAGTTTTTGCCGCCTTCTTGAACGAAAGTTGGTGGCACAAAGAGACTACGAAGGGATTTTTCAGCAGCATCCTTACCATTGATCTGTGCGGTATAAGAAGCACGGTCAATCGCAAAACCAAGTGCCTGACGGAAATCTTTGTTTAGAATCGCTGCTTTGGTATCTGATTTTTGCTTATCGTCCTTCTTAGACGTAAACTCATAAGCCTTACGGTCTAGGTTAAAGTCTAAATACCAAGTGGTAGAATCTTGATCGGCATAAGTCACAGCGTCCTTAAAGTCCTTCATCGCTTCTGTATAACTTGGTTTATTAGGATAGAGACGGGTCGTTGAAAAGACACCATCTTTAAAGTTTTTGAAGTAGCTATCCGCATCAGAACCATCTGAGTAGGTCATCTTGATGCGGTCAATCTTGACCTTGTCGGCATCATAGTAATTCTTGTTTTTCTCAAGCTCAATGACAGATTTTGAAACGATAGACTTGAGGATAAATGGTCCATTGTAAAGGATGTTAGATGGATCCACCTTACCGAAGTCTTTACCTTTGGACTTGAGGAATTCGGCATTGACTGGCGACAAGATACTGTATGTCGTTTTGGAGTTCCAAAATGATTCTGGTTTATTGAGGGTGTATTGTACCGTGTGGTCATCAAGTGCCTTAACACCAACACTTGAAAAGTCTTTGGTGCGTCCTGAAACATAGTCATCCAAGCCCTTGATGGAGTCTTTGACGAGGAACAAAGCATCAGACTGGCTATCTGCTGCATGCTTTAATCCTGTGACAAAATCTTCTGCCTTGACGTCCGCATATTCTTCACCGTCTGAGGTGTACCATTTGGCATCATCACGGAGTTTGTAGGTGTAGGTGAGCCCGTCCTTTGAAACGGTCCAGTCTTTGGCAAGGGCAGGTGCTAGGACACCGTATTTGTCATTAACCATGAGTCCATCAACACCTTGAGTGACGATGTCTTTGGTCGATGATTTATTGCTCTTGAGATAGTCCAAAGTATCTGGATCTCCCGCTGAAACGTAACTGAACACTTTTTCATTTGATTGGCTGGACTTTTGATTGCCACAGGCAGTCAAAACACCAACACTTAAAAGAACAAGACCTGCTGTCAGGTACACTTTTTTCCCTCTTACCATAAGCAATATCCTCCAAAAAGTAATTTGTTCTATTATAACATAAATAATTCTTAAAAAAAAGCGAACAGTAACTAAATTTTTTGAAAATTTTAGGGCGATTAGCTTTCAGAAAACCAAATGCGCCTTGCTTCATTCGAGTTATGTGGCTTCTTTTTTATAAAAAAAGAAGAGACACCTGGCAAAACTAGCCGTGTGTTTCTTCTTATCTATCGTGCAACTCTAACGTTTTCTCACTACTTCTCAATATGGTTGGCCAAATCTTTTTCATATTTGGCATTGGAGGCTTCCTTGTCCTTAAGCCATTTTTGATAAGCCGCTTCATAGTCCTTGGTGGTGACAGGCTTTTCTTGGAGTTCAACCGTTTTGAGATAAGGAACTGAATTTGAACTTCCCTTATCTCCAGTCAAACCATAAGAACCTGAGAATGGTACCACCCGAGTGAGGGTTGGCACCCCACCGAGGGAGTAGTTCGGAATGATGTAAGCTTGATCGCTAAAGTAGGCTTGTGCCTTAGCATAGGCTTGATAGCGTGCTGCTGTGTCTGTTGTTTGTGCAGCAGCTTGTGCTAGTAGGGCATCATATTGGGTCAAGCCAGCCTCCCCAGCTACTGGATTGTTAGAGCCGGCATCGATACCGATGACCTTGGTATTGGCTCCTGTTTGGCTATTAAAGATGTCCAGATAAGTGGATGGATCCATATAGTCTGGTCCCCAGCCTTGTGCGACGGACATATCCCAGTCGTTTTGATCGGCTGTTTCGGCAAAGAAACCAATCTTGTTGTATTCATCTGTGCTGATTTGGTGGATGTCAATGGAGACATTGTCCTTGCCAAGATTTTTCTCGATAGACTCTTTGAGAGAGTTGACCCGCTGCACATTGACTTCGGCAGATTGGTCCACTGCAATATCCAGATGAATAGGGAAGGCAACTCCCTTGGCTGCGAGTTCTTCCTTGGCTTTGGCTAATTTTTCTTTGGCCTTGTCTACCTTGTAAAGACCATCTTGGGCATCATCGAGATTGACATCTGACCAAGTAACGCCATCTAGACTAGCCAGTTCATCCTTGACCATGCTACCGAAAGTCTTGTCCCCTGCTTGCACAAAGGTTGGTGGAACAAAGAGACTACGTAGAGACTTGGTCGCTGCGGCTTCTCCTGCTGATTGGGCATTGTATTTAGTACGATCAAAGGCAAAGGTTAGAGCCTGACGAAAGTCTTTATTTAAAATCGCTGCCTTGGTGTCTGATTTTTGTTTGTCGTCTTTTTTATCCGTATAGTTGTAGGCCTTGCGGTCTAGGTTAAAGCTAGTAAAATAAGTGGACGCGTCCTGTGGCGCATAGATGATGTCATCTTTATAATCCTTTTGAGCGGTCTTGTAGCTTGGCTTATTAGGATAGAGCTGAGCCTTGCTGTAATGTCCGTCCGCAAAATTGCTGTAAAGGCTATTGGGATCAGAACCGTCATAATAGGTCAACTGAACCTTATCGAGCTTCACTTTTTTAGCATCATAGTAATGCTGATTCTTCTCAAATTCAATAGAGGATTTAGATGTAAAGGACTTCAGGATGAAAGGACCATTGTAAAGGATACTAGAAGGATCTACTTTCCCAAAATCCTTGCCCTTTGATTTGAGGAAGTCCGCATTGACCGGTGAGAGGATACCGTAAGTGGTCTTAGAATTCCAAAAGGTTTCTGGCTGATTGAGGGTGTACTGGACGGTGTGGTCATCCAAGGCCTTGATGCCGACACTGGAGAAGTCCTTGTTTTTACCATTGACATAGTCAGCCAACCCCTTGATGGAGTCTTGGACAATGTAAAGACCATCTGCTTGACTATCTGCTGCGTGTTTTAACCCTGTGACAAAGTCCTCTGCCTTGACCTTGGCATACTCTTCACCGTCTGAGGTGTACCACTTCGCATCATCACGGAGCTTATAGGTGTAAGTCAGTCCATCTTTTGAGACCGTCCAGTCCTTGGCTAAGGCACCGACCAAATTGCCGTAGGCATCATTTTCGAGCAAACCATCTACACCTTGACTGGTCAAAATCGAAGTAGTCGTTCGTGAAGCTTTGATGTAGTCCAAGGTGTCTGGATCAGCGGTAAAAACATAGCTAAACGTCTTATCTGACTTAGCCTTTGAGGCATTGTTGGAGCAAGCTGCTAGTGTCAGAGCGCAAAGTGCCACAGCTCCTGCACTAAAGAGATATTTCTTTGATGTCATGAGAATCCTCCCTTTTTTAAAGTGATTTTATTATACCACGTTTCCGTTGATGTGTCAGTATTTTATCGATTTTAAATTTGCAAAATCTTTCAATATCATAAATTATTTGCATTTTGACAGCCAAGCTAGAGAACTTCATGAGAGAATTAGTATAATGATAAATTTTCTCCTGGCTGTTTTTAAAAAAGAGCTTGGGAAATTCCCAAACTCTTTTGATCTTATTATTTGACGTGGCTAGCCAAGTCTTTTTCGTACTTCGCGTTAGACTCTTCTTTTTCTTTGAGCCATTTCTTGTAAGCAGTCTCATATTCTTTTGTAGTAACAGGTTTTTCTTGGAGTTCTGTTAACTTGAGATATGGAAGAGTTGAGTTAGACGTTCCCTTGTTACCTGTTAAGCTGTAGGCTTGGGTAAATGGCACAACACGAGTAAGGGCTGGCACACCGCCACGAGAGTAAGTCGGAATCACATAAGCTTGATCGCTGAGATAAGCTTGGGCTTTGGCGTAGGCTTGGTAACGACTAGAGAGATCTGTTGCTTGAGCAGACGCTTGAGCAAGCAAGTTGTCATACTCTGTTAAGCCTGCTTCTGCAATTGCTGCGCTATCTTTACCGGCATCGATACCGATGGACTTGACGTTGGCACCATTCTTGGTATTAAAGATGTCAAGGTAGCTTGACGGATCGGTATAGTCAGGTCCCCAACCTTGGGCAATCGAGAGATCCCAGTCGTTTTGAGCAGCACTCTCAGCAAAGTAACCAATTTTTTGGTAATCATCGGTGCTCATTTGGTGAACATCAACAATGACATTTTCTTTACCAAGGCTCTTTTCGATCGATTCTTTGAGAGAGTTGACACGCTGTACGATGACTTCAGCCGATTGGTCCACAGGGATATCCAGATGGATTGGGAAGGTAACGCCTTTGGCTGAGAGTTCTTCTTTTGCTTTGGCAAATTTTTCTTTTGCCTTTTCAGCGTTGTAAAGACCGTCTTGAGCGTCCTCTAATTTGACATCAGACCAGGTTGAGCTGTCCAATTGATTGAGTTCTTCCTTGACCATAGTTCCGAAATCCTTGTCTCCAGCCTGTACAAAGGTTGGTGGGACAAAAATATTCCGAAGAGACTTGGTCGCTGCTGCTTCACCAGCGGCTTGGGCATTGTATTTGGTGCGATCCAAAGCAAAAGTAATGGCTTGACGGAAGTCCTTATTGAGGATAGCAGTACGTCCATCTGCTTTTTGTTTATCGTCTTTTTTGTCCGTGTATTTGTAAGCTTTACGATCTAAGTTGAAACTTGCAAAATAAGTTGTGGCATCTTGTGGTCCATAGACGATGTTATCTTTGTAGTCTTTTTCTGCTTTTTTGTAGCCTGGTTTATTTGGATAGAGCTGCGCTTGGGTGTAGTGAGCGTCTGCAAAGTTGTTAAAGAGGCTATCTGGATCAGAACCATCATAGTAAGTGAGTTGGACCTTGTCAATCTTCACCTTGTCAGCATCATAGTAGTTCTTATTCTTTTCAAACTCGATAGAGGATTTAGATGTCATGGACTTGATGATGAATGGTCCATTATAAAGGATGCTAGATGGATCGACCTTACCAAAGTCCTTTCCTTTTGACTTGAGGAAGTCTGCATTGACCGGTGCTAGGACTCCATAAGTGGTCTTAGAGTTCCAGAAAGACTCTGGTTGGTTGAGGGTGTATTGGACAGTGTGGTCATCAAGGGCTTTGACCCCAACACTTGAGAAGTCTTTGTTTTTCCCGCTGATATAGTCTGCCAAGCCTTTGACTGAGTCTTGCACGATATAAAGGGCGTCAGACTGGGTGTCTGCGGCATGCTTGAGACCAGTAACAAAGTCCTGTGCCTTGACATCAGCGTATTCTTCACCGTCTGAAGTGTACCATTTGGCATCATCACGAAGTTTATAAGTATAAGTGAGCCCATCTGGTGAGACGCTCCAATCCTTAGCCAGAGAGCCGACGAGGTTACCGTACTTGTCATTGGCAAGGAGACCATCCACACCTTGAGTGACTAAGCTAGAAGTCGCATCTCTTCCTGTTTTGATGTAGTCAAGTGTGTCTGGGTCAGCAGTGTAAACGTAACTATAAGTCTTGTCTGATTTGCTGCTAGCAGACTTACTATTGCCACAAGCTGCTAGAGCTACTGTGGAAAATAGGAGTGCTCCTGCGGTGTAAATATATTTCTTTGACGTCATTCAATATCCTCCTAACACATATAAAGTGATACCATTATATCATATCTAAGAAAAATAGCTAGTCTTTTTTTGATTTTTTATTTAAAAAATATTTAGGTATTTTCAGATAAAAAGAGGCCAACTTTCTTCCGATCTGATTTTTGTCCGACTTGTGGTATAATGGTACTAATCGTATGCAAAAAAAGGAATCACTATGAAACGAATACTGACAGTTTTTTTGACATTATTGCTCTTTGTGTCCAGCTTTCAGCCCGTTATGGCTAGCGATTTTAAGGTGTCAGCCAAACACGCTATCGCTGTTGAAGCGGGTACAGGAAAAATCCTCTATGAACAGGATGCCAAAACTCCTGCTGGGGTCGCATCTATCACCACCCTTTTGACTGCTTATCTGGTCTATAAGGAGATCAAGGATGGAAAATTAAAATGGACAGATAAGATTTCGATTTCCGACTACCCTTATCAGCTAACGGCTAATCCTTTTGTCACCAACCTCCCCATGGAGAAACGCCGTTACACCACCAAACAGCTCATGGAAGCCATGCTGATTGCTAACGCCAATAGTGCTGCCATTGCCCTAGCAGAAAAAGTCGCAGGCAGCGAATCTAAGTTTGTCACGCAGATGACTCAGCAATTAAAAGACTGGGGCATTACAGACGCCAAACTGGTCAATGCCACTGGTCTCAATCAAAAGATGATTGAAGGAGATGGGACGACTGAACCTCAAAAAGAAGATGAGAATCTCATGTCAGCGAAGGATGTTGCCATCATTGCTAGGCATCTCATCACTGAATTTCCAGAGGTGCTTGATATCACCAGCAAGACCAGTGCGGATTTTGATGGGACAACCATTTCCACTTATAACTACATGCTTTCTGATCAAGTCTTTTTCAGAGAAGGCGTTGATGGTTTAAAAATAGGAACAACTGAACTATCTGGTGCATCATTTGCCGCGACTTCTATCGAGAACGGCATGCGGGTCATCACGGTGGTTCTCAATGCTAAAAATTCTGACGAAAACCCAAACTCACGCTTTGTCGCAACCAATCAACTGCTGGACTATGTGCGGGGGAACTTTGAGCTAACACCAATCATGGAGGCAGAAAAAAACAATAAGGCGGTTCAAATCGCCGTTCCTGATGCCAAAGAAGCAAAGAGTTATGCCGTCACCACCAAGGATTTTAACGTGGTGCAAAAAAAATCAGACAACCTCGGCAACCACCTCAAAATTCAGCCAAAAAAGAACTTGAGAGCCGCCCTTAAAAAGGGAGACCAAATGGGAACGGTCACCTTTAACGATACCGATCTCATCGGAGACGGCTACCTAGACGGACTCCCTCAAGCAGAGGTCGTGGCTAGTCATGAGATCAAGCGTAGCTTCTTTTTGAAGGTCTTTTGGAATCATTTTGTCGATTACGTCAATAAGTATTTGTAACATCATCTAAAAAAAATCCCACGGAATGACATTCCGTGGGATTTTTGGTTTTCCTTAAAGAAACGCATACTGCTGATTTGAGTGACTCTCATCTCGTGTCACTGCGATACTTTTTCGGAGTCCTTTTTACGCCTTTAGTGTCTTAGTAACTGAACCCGTCGCTATTTTCTTCGAGAAAAAGATAAGTGTTCCTCGGAACTCAAGTTCCTTCGTCTCACTTCCTATTTTCTCATCGAAAATTTCTGCTAAAAGCAGAATCGCGCCTTAGTATCTTAGTTAATTGAACTCAGGCTACGGACTGGGCAAAAAAGACTCGTCTGCCTAGAACGCAAGCGTTCAGCGTTAGACTCCCTATTTTTGCCTTGTCCGCTTAACACCTTTAGTATCTTAGTTATAAATCGAACTTCTGAAGTCGTTGGTTTCTTTGAGGTAAGCTCTGTAAATGGCTTCTTTCAGGCTGCGAACAGCAGTTGGTGTTGAGGCTGGTTTTGATTTTTTAGCGGCCGCATCACTGGAGATAGCTGTTTGCATGAGTTTGTTAATCTCATCCTTAGTCGCTTGATAGGTCTTGCCTCCGTAGGTAAAGGTGACTGGCTTGAGCTGGTCGACTTTGTCTAGGCGCTCTTTGTACTGATCTTTCTTGAAGGCTTTGAAATCGGTGTACTTGCCTTGGCTAATCTTCGACAAGATATAGCTTTCGGTAAAGGTTTGGTTTTCTTGTTTGGCTTCTTCCTTGTAACGGTTGGAAGCATAGCCGATAAAGCCATCATATCCATAAGCTCCCAAGACTTCATAAGCCAGACGCTTGAAGCTAAGGGAATCCACTGATCCTTCCTCCGTAGAGGTCAATCCGCTATAGTTAGCGCTAAAGAGAGGCGCTTGGCTATAATTGTTTCGACCGATAAAGGCTGGCTTATGCTCGTTGTTGTTAAAGACGAGAATGCCGTGATCAATCATGTCATCTAGGCTATTGATTTGATTCAATTCCTCTAAGGTGAGTGTCTTGATTTGCGATACCGTACCCGCTGGACCTGCCGAGCTTGAGGCAATCTGGGTATAAAGCGCCATTTGGTCTTCTTTTGGAAGAGCCAAGAGGTTCTGCGCTTCAAGAGCTTCCAAGGTATAGACCACATCTAGCATACTCTTGACATAATTTTGGAGATCTTCCTTGGTTTGATAGCGCTCTGGCGAGAGGGCATACAAGCGATTCTCCGCAAATTTTCCGTCTTCGTGAACTTGGTAGTCAATATGGGTATTGAGGGCGAAGTTCCCGTTATTTGGATTATTAGCCGACTGCAAGAGACCTTGGGCGTAGGCTTCGGCTCCGACGGTATCCCGTCTGCTATATCCACCTAGGTAAACGGTATTATCAAGGTTGTGGGTCATCTCATGGGTGTAAACCGATTCCCCGTAAAGGCTGAGGACATTGTCCACGACAAAGTGTACCAAAGTTCCAGTCGCATAAGCTCCTGAACCATTGCTGGTATAGTATTTCTCAATCGGTCCAAAGAATTCTAGCATGCTAGACGATGCGCCCTCACCAAAGGCTGGCATCCAAGCAGCCTTGCCATTACGCATGATGCGGTAGCCATCCCAGACTGGGATTGGCAGGCGATTTTGATGATAGAGGGCTTCTTTGACCGATGGCTGAGCGACACGGTACCAGAAGTCCACATGGTCACGCTGCACGCCATTGTAATAGTCAATTGTTTTTTTCAAATCCGCCACTTTGGTATCATAAGTTGCCTTATCTGTCTGAGCGAGGCTCATATCGATATAGCGATCGTACATACCAAAAGTCACCGTGTTGATGGTGGTCATGATAAAGACACCTTCTTGGCTCAGGTTAAGGAGCGGCAAGATCATGTGACGGTGAAGCGGTGAATTGAGCAATTCATAAGCTCGGTACTCTAGCTCTGGCGCTGACTTGGACTGGCCTTCTGAGATGTAAGCCTTGGTGGCTGACTTGAACCAAGTATTTTCATCCATCTTGGTAAAGAGAGTCCTGTAAGCGCTGAGGTAGTCTCTAAGTGTCATCTTGCCAGATAGCGGCTCTAGGTAACGGTCATAAGTCGCCAAGTTCTTGTTGGTTCTAAGAACCTCATAACCACCTTGTCCGATATCGGCTAAGAGGGCAAGAGTATCCACCGTAGCCCCCTTGAGGAAACCTGGGTAGAAAGTGGCTAGGTTCTTCACGTTCATCTCACCAAACTGAATGTTGTAGAAACGATTCATGTAAGCAAGACCAAGAAGGATGGCATTGGCATTTTCCTTGAGATACTTGGTGTAGTGGTTGGCAATCGCCCCTTGGGTGAAATCAGCGACACTACTGTGAGAAAGGGCAGCGTCCATGAGTTGCCCCATCTGCTCCTTGGCGGCTGTAAAGGCAGTGTCAAGGTAGAGCTTAGCCACTCGCTCACGTTTTTTCTCTGCTGTCCAAGGTTCGGTCGCTGGTGGATCAACTGGGTAGAAGAGCTTCCACATCTCCTCGGAGTAGAGGTCCGCAGAAGACACATCAGCCTTGGCTTGAGCAATCAAGTTAGTTGGTGTTTTCAACCATTGATCTGGCGTGTAAAGAAGACCTGTTTCGCCCACTTGGTACTCAAAGACGCTGGTATTCTTGTACTCTTCTACTGGTGTCAAGGTTTGGTATTCGACCGTACCGTCTGCATAGTGGAGCATGAGGCGGTTGAGGGTCTTGCCTGACTCATAAAGATCTGCGACGACTTGATTATCCTTCATCGGTACAACCGACAAGAGCTTGGTCGTATAGAGCTTGCTGCTTGGATCCACAAGGTTTCCTTCCTTGACGATGAAGGATTGGTTATAGAACGGCAAGAGCTTGGTCATGTTTTCATAAGCGAGTTTGCGATCGGCTTGATAGTTGCGCACCTGCTCATAATTTAGGCTTGGCGTCTGATCAACCAGACCTGGAAGATTCATCTCAGCAATCTTTTGTGCTGCCACTTCTGGAGTAATCTCGCTTGTCTGAGAGAAATTATCCAATCCAGTGGTCCGATTAGCGATGGTGTAAACGTTGCTAAAGTTTTTAGTAGCATTATTCATCCCAGCGACCTTACCGACGGTAGGGGCTTGGCTAGCCACGATGGCATCCGTCACCTTGGTATTACTATAATAAGCAATCAGACCTGCCATACGTCCGTTGGTATTCTCAAGTCCCATCAAGCTACCCTCGACATAAGCGCTCTGGATGCTACTGCTGTTGATACCTTTTCCGACCAAAAGACCAATATCATTGCTGCCTGGGAAGTCCCCTGTCATGTGAACCACAGCGTGGACACGATTGATATGACTGCCGTCAAGAAGGGCGACTACCCCTCCAGAGTTATGGAAACGTTTTTGACTATTGACGCTGTAAATCTTCAGATTAACATCCAAATCTTTCAAGGTGGACTTGGTAGCCTTGTAAACCACACCACCAAATTCACGATCTAGGGTCAATTTACCTTTGACAGTGAGGTCTTCGACGGTTGTACCCGTGATGGCAGATGCCAGAACCCCTGTTTGTGACTGAGTTGGCATATTGATATTGACATCATCCAATTTGAGGTGTTTGATGGTGGCATTTTTCAGATTACCAAAGAGCGGCTTAGTCAAACCATAGATGGTGTGAACCTTACCGTCATGCTCACCATTGAGGGTTCCGGTGAACTCTTTGGTCAAGTAGGTGGTTCCGTCTTGGCTCGCTAACTCATCTGCGGAGAGATCTGCCCCTAGGGTAAAGGTGCCGCTTGGGTTGGCGTTCATATCCTTGATGAGTTCGCTAAAGGAGGTGTAAACCCCGTTGGTGGCTGGGGCAATCTTGGCAATGTTGAGTTTGTACTCATCGTGGTAGGTGCCGTCTTGACCCTGCTGGATCAAGTCTGCGTGGTGCGCTGTCACCTCGTAATGATCGCCTGCATCACGGATGGCGCTCACAGGAAGGAGAACCTGACGATTGTCAGCTAGAAGGCGAACATAGTAGTCGCTTGGATTACCCGCAGCTGTCAGTCCTGCCACTCGTCGTGCCTGACCTGAAACATCCTGATAAAGACCTGCATCTGTCACTTTTTGGAACTCAATTTGCTTGCGCTCGAGGACAAAAACACGAGGAGGAAGGGTTTCACTGGCTTCTCCCTGACGTGTTTGGTAGGTGTAGCTGGTCTCAAGGGTGTAGTCCTTGTCATAATCCAGTTTTTCTAGGGTCACATCTGACAGTTGATCTCTGCTAAGGGTCTTTTCTAAGACGACTGCTCCCGTTGCCTTATCTTTGACCTGAACCTTCACCTGTCTGAGGTGTTGATCGGCATCCTCAAGTTGATAAGTGACTTTAACCTTAGGCTCATAATTTTCTTGTTTAAGGTCAACAAGAGTCAAGGTTGGCTTGGTCAACTCAAGAATAGTCAGCTGTGCGATTGCCGCCTCTAAGGCCTCTTTGGCAGCTGTGACTCTCGTTTCAGTCGGTTTCACCTGATCGTTCGTCGCTACTGGCTTGGTGGCAAGAAGCGTGTTGGCCGCTGCCAAGGCTTCTTGAGCGGATTGTTTTGCTGCGTTGTAAGCTGCAACGCTGGCTGGGGTCTTGTCGCTGGTGTCAACGGTTGATGTTGACTTGAGGAGTTCGTCTAGCTCCTTGACTGCGACAAGAAGGGCGAGCGGGGCTTCTGGTTGGCTAGTCGTTTCTGGATCGTCCAACTCATGACGTTTGGTTTCAAGAGCTGACTTAGCTTGTTCAAGCGCTTCTTTGGCAGCTGTGACTGCGGTTTCAGTTGATTTCACCGCTTCATCAGAAGCCACTGGTTTCGTAGCAAAAAGGGCGTTGGCTCTTGCCAAGACTTGCTCAGCCGCTTGTTTCGCTACGTTGTAAGCTGCAACACTTTCTGGCGTCTTGTCGCTGGTATCAACGGTTGATGTTGACTTGAGGAGTTCGTCTAGCTCCTTGACTGCGACAAGAAGGGCGAGCGGGGCTTCGGGTTGGCTGGTCATCTCGGAGTCATCCAACTCATGACGTTTGGTTTCGAGCGCTAACTTAGCTTGCTCAAGCGCTTCTTTGGCAGATGTGACTGCGGTTTCACTTGATTTCACCGCTTCATCAGAAGCCACTGGTTTCGTAGCAAGAAGGGCGTTAGCTCTTGCCAAGGCTTGCTCAGCCGCTTGTTTCGCTACGTTGTAAGCATCAACGCTTTCTGGCGTCTTGTCGCTAGTATCGACTGGCGTATGCAACAACTCTTCAAGTTCCTTAACCGCAACTAGAAGTGCAAGCGGCGCTTCGGGTTGGCTCACCGTTGGTGGTTCAGCGTCCGATGTTGACCCCTCTTTCGGGAGCAGACCAATTCGTGCCTCACGCAAGTTAGTCAAGGCATTGCCAACAAGGCTTTCGGCAAGGGCAAGAGCGCTCTCGTCCAAACTATCTAGGTTGGGAGCCATGTTTTCTGCCGTAGACAGAACAGTCTGAGCTGCCGCTTTGGCCGTTTGGTAAGCCTCCACACTATCTGGTGTTTTATCGTCCAAAGTGACTTCCTCACTTGCCAAATCTTGCAAATCTTTCAACATGGCAAGCAAGTTAAGAGGCGCTGTTTTTTGGCTAGTCGTTTCTGGATCGTCCAACTCATGGCGTTTGGTTTCCAGAGCAGACTTGGCTGCTTCAAGGGCTTCTTTGGCAGCTGTCACTGCGGTTTCAGTTGGTTGCACTTGGGCATCAGAAGCTACTGGATTCGTGGCAAGGAAAGCATTCGCTGCACTCAGTGCTTGCTCAGCGGCTTGTTTCGCTGCGTTATAAGCTGCAACGCTGTCTGGGGTCTTATCGCTGATATCAACGGTTGATGTTGACTTGAGGAGTTCGTCTAGCTCCTTGACTGCGACAAGAAGGGCGAGCGGGGCTTCGGGTTGGCTGGTCATCTCGGAGTCATCCAACTCATGACGTTTGGTTTCGAGCGCTAACTTAGCTTGCTCAAGCGCTTCTTTGGCAGATGTGACTGCGGTTTCACTTGATTTCACCGCTTCATCAGAAGCCACTGGTTTCGTAGCAAGAAGGGCGTTAGCTCTTGCCAAGGCTTGCTCAGCCGCTTGTTTCGCTACGTTGTAAGCATCAACGCTTTCTGGCGTCTTGTCGCTAGTATCGACTGGCGTATGCAACAACTCTTCAAGTTCCTTAACCGCAACTAGAAGTGCAAGCGGCGCTTCGGGTTGGCTCACCGTTGGTGGTTCAGCGTCCGATGTTGACCCCTCTTTCGGGAGCAGACCAATTCGTGCCTCACGCAAGTTAGTCAAGGCATTGCCAACAAGGCTTTCGGCAAGGGCAAGAGCGCTCTCGTCCAAACTATCTAGGTTGGGAGCCATGTTTTCTGCCGTAGACAGAACAGTCTGAGCTGCCGCTTTGGCCGTTTGGTAAGCCTCCACACTATCTGGTGTTTTATCGTCCAAAGTGACTTCCTCACTTGCCAAATCTTGCAAATCTTTCAACATGGCAAGCAAGTTAAGAGGCGCTGTTTTTTGGCTAGTCGTTTCTGGATCGTCCAACTCATGGCGTTTGGTTTCCAGAGCAGACTTGGCTGCTTCAAGGGCTTCTTTGGCAGCTGTCACTGCGGTTTCAGTTGGTTGCACTTGGGCATCAGAAGCTACTGGATTCGTGGCAAGGAAAGCATTCGCTGCACTCAGTGCTTGCTCAGCGGCTTGTTTCGCTGCGTTATAAGCTGCAACGCTGTCTGGGGTCTTATCGCTGATATCAACGGTTGATGTTGACTTGAGGAGTTCGTCTAGCTCCTTGACTGCGACAAGAAGGGCGAGCGGGGCTTCGGGTTGGCTGGTCATCTCGGAGTCATCCAACTCATGACGTTTGGTTTCGAGCGCTAACTTAGCTTGCTCAAGCGCTTCTTTGGCAGATGTGACTGCGGTTTCACTTGATTTCACCGCTTCATCAGAAGCCACTGGTTTCGTAGCAAGAAGGGCGTTAGCTCTTGCCAAGGTTTCTTGAGCAACTTGTTTTGCCGATTCATAAGCCGCAACGCTAGCTAGGGTCTTGTCACTAGTATCGACTGGCGTATGCAACAACTCTTCAAGTTCCTTAACCGCAACTAGAAGTGCAAGCGGCGCTTCGGGTTGGCTCACCGTTGGTGGTTCAGCGTCCGATGTTGACCCCTCTTTCGGGAGCAGACCAATTCGTGCCTCACGCAAGTTAGTCAAGGCATTGCCAACAAGGCTTTCGGCAAGGGCAAGAGCGCTCTCGTCCAAACTATCTAGGTTGGGAGCCATGTTTTCTGCCGTAGACAGAACAGTCTGAGCTGCCGCTTTGGCCGTTTGGTAAGCCTCCACACTATCTGGTGTTTTATCGTCCAAAGTGACTTCCTCACTTGCCAAATCTTGCAAATCTTTCAACATGGCAAGCAAGTTAAGAGGCGCTGTTTTTTGGCTAGTCGTTTCTGGATCGTCCAACTCATGACGTTTGGTTTCCAGAGCAGACTTGGCTGCTTCAAGGGCTTCTTTGGCAGCTGTCACTGCGGTTTCAGTTGGTTGCACTTGGGCATCAGAAGCTACTGGATTCGTGGCAAGGAAAGCATTCGCTGCACTCAGTGCTTGCTCGGCAGCTTGTTTTGCCGTATTGTAAGCCTCAACACTAGCTGGCGTCTTATCGTCTAAGGTGACCTCTTCACTTGCCAAATCTTGTAAGTCTTTCAGCATCGCAATCAAATTCAGCGGTGCCACTTTTTGACTAGTCGTTTCTGGATCATCCAACTCATGACGTTTGGTTTCGAGCGCTAACTTAGCTTGCTCAAGCGCTTCTTTGGCAGCCGTGACTAACGTTTCATGGTTCTTCACCGCTTCATCAGATGCCACAGGGTTCGCAGCAAGAAGGGCGTTAGCTCTTGCCAAGGCTTGCTCAGCCGCTTGTTTCGCTACGTTGTAAGCCGCAACACTTTCTGGCGTCTTATCGCTGGTATCAACTGATGTGTTGACCAGTTCCTCTAATTCCTTAACGGCTACAATAAGAGCCAGTGGGGCTTCAGGTTGCGTTTGGGTCACTGGATCAACCAGCTGATGGCGCTTCACCTCCAGCTCTTCTCGAGCTTTGGCTAGGGCTGCGCCCGCCTCCAAAATAGCACTTTCCATTTCGGAAACACGTGCATCTTCTCGATTTGGTAGCATAGCTAAGAGGCTTCTTGCTTGAGAGAGCATAACCTTCGCCTGAGCCTGAGCCAAATCATAGTTTTTAACACTCTCTGGTGTCTTATCTGTAACATCAGCCGACTCTGAAATCTCTAATGCCTGCTCTAACTCCTTGACCGCCACCAACAATTCCAGCGGGGCCTCGGCTTGACTGACTGTTGGAGGAAGATCAGAAACGGTATGCTCCTTTTGAGGAACGACTTCACTTGACGTGTCTCCTTCCGGAGTTGAGGTAATCGGGGTTTCTGGAACTGAAGGAACTTCCTCAACTGGAACGGTTGGGGGGACATCGGGCTGTGTTGGAACGACTTCACTTGACGTGCCTCCTTCCGGAGTTGAGGGAGTCGGAGTTTCTGGAACTGAAGGAACTTCCTCGACTGGAGATGTTGGGGGGACATCGGGCTGTGTCGGAACAACTTCACTTGACGTGCCTCCTTCCGGAGTTGAGGGAGTCGGAGTTTCTGAAACTGACGGAACTTCCTCGACTGGAACGGTTGGGGGGACATCGGGCTGTGTTGGAACAACTTCACTTGACGTCTCACCTTCCGGAGTTGAGATAGTCGGGGTTTCTGGAACTGATGGAACTTCCTCAACTGGAGATATTGGTGTCACTTCAGGGTGCGTCGGAACGACTTCACTTGACGTCTCACCTTCCGGAGTTGAGGGAGTCGGGGTTTCTGGAACTGATGGAACTTCCTCAACTGGAACGGTTGGGGGGACATCGGGCTGTGTTGGAACAACTTCACTTGACGTCTCACCTTCCGGAGTTGAGGGAGTCGGAGTTTCTGGAACTGATGGAACTTCCTCGACTGGAACGGTTGGGGGGACATCGGGGTGCGTTGGAACAACTTCACTTGACGTGCCACCTTCCGTTGATGGGGGAGTTGGGGTTTCCACAACTGACGGGAGATCTTCAACAGTCTCGCTGACTTCTCCTTGGGAGGCATTGGCATTCTCTTGTGTTTGTGTCGGCCCTTGTGCTTGTCCGTTTAGAACAGTATCCAGCACGTCCTTACTCAAAACACTGTAAGGGCGTGGCGTTGTGGTTTCTTTGGTGTTTTCTTCAACAATGTAGCCAACAAAGCGGTACCCTTCAATCTGCACCTTGGTTTCTGGAAGTAGCTCCCCTTTTGTCAACTCAAACGACTTGGCATAAGCTGACAAGATATTGGCTGTAATCGCTTCTGCTTGTGGGAGTAACAAGGCTTGACCAAGCGCAGTCAAAATGAAGGCTTGCGCTAGCCACTTTTTCCTTTTACGACGAAAAGCCAGTCCTACCACCAAAAACGACACACCAGCTCCCCCCAACCATAGGGAAGAATTGAGGTGTAGAGCTGTTTCTGGCAAAGTCTTTTGGATAGGTCGATAAACCATATAATAGGTCGTATCGCCTGTCACCCGATCACTCGGAAGTTGCGTCAAAATCTGCTTCTGCTCTTCCTTGGTCAGCTCTTGCTCAGTGACGTACTGATAACGGATATGGGCTTGGTTGGTTTCACTGTCCGCTAGAGCCCTAGGCCCTGCTTGAAAAGCCAAGAGACCGATTAGGACCGAAGCCACTCCTACGGAGTACTTGCGGATAGAAAACCGCGATCGCTCATCGAGCCAATCTTTTTGAACTTTCATTAACGAATTATTTTTCCTTTTCTATTATTTATTGACAATAACACATAAACCTAGCCTACCGATCCTTCCATCTCGTAGGCAATCAAACGATTGAGCTCCACAGCGTATTCCATAGGAAGCTCTTTGGTAAAGGGCTCTACAAAGCCCATGACAATCATCTCTGTCGCTTCACTCTCTGACAAACCACGACTCATCAGATAATAGAGCTGCTCTTCTGAGATCTTAGACACCTTGGCCTCATGTTCTAAGGCCACCTGAGAATTATGAATCTCATTAAAAGGAATGGTATCTGACTTAGACAAATCATCCATGATGATGGTATCACACTCAATGTGACTGACAGACTTTTTAGACGGCTTGGCAAAGGTCACCTGACCTCGGTAGTTGACCTCACCACCACCTTTTGCAATGGATTTGGAGACAATGGATGAACTCGTATGCGGTGCATTATGGATCATCTTAGCTCCGGTATCTTGTTTTTGACCGGTATTGGCAAAAGCAATAGATAGCATGGTCCCACGCGCTCCCTCACCATCCAAGTAAACCGATGGATACTTCATGGTCGTCTTTGCTCCTAAGTTGCCATCAATCCACTCGACCGTTGCATTCTTGGTCGCTTTGGCGCGCTTGGTCACGAGATTATAAACATTATCAGACCAGTTTTGAATAGTGGTATAGCGCACATAAGCATTGTCCAAAGAAAAGATCTCAACAATGGCCGCATGAAGGCTATTGGTCGAATAAGTCGGTGCCGTACAGCCCTCCACATAGTGAACACTCGCCCCCTCATCGACGATGATGAGGGTGCGCTCAAACTGACCAGTGTTCTCATTGTTAATCCGAAAGTAAGTCTGCAAGGGAATGTCACACTTAACCCCCTTTGGCACATAGATAAAGGTCCCACCTGACCACACGGCTGAATTGAGCGCGGCTAGCTTATTGTCCGTTGGGGGAACGAGCTTAGCAAAATACTGTTTGAACAAGTCTGGGTAATCGCGTAATGCCGAATCCGTATCGGTAAAGATAATTCCCAGCTTTTCAAACTCTTCTTTCATATTGTGATAGACCACTTCTGACTCATACTGGGCGGCTGCCCCAGCCAGATAAGCCCGCTCTGCTTCTGGAATCCCGATACGCTCAAAGGTCTCCTTAATCTTCTCAGGCACCTCATCCCAAGACCTCGCTGGCTTTTCAGACGGTTTTTGATAGTAAATGATTTCCTCAAAATCAATATCTGATAAGTCAGGACCCCAGTCTGGCATAGCCATCTTTTGAAATGTCGCTAGAGACTTGAGTCTAAAATCCAGCATCCAGTCTGGTTCTCCTTTTTCCTTTGACATTTGACGAATGACCGCCTCACTTAGGCCTTTTCCCGTACTATAAATGGGATCGACATCATCATGAAAGCCAAACTTATACTCGCCTAGATCAATGGGTTTTGGCTCTACTTTTTCTTCTGCCATCTTATTCCTTTCTTTCCTTTCTTCTTTGCTCTAAGGCTAAATCAAGCGCCGACCAAGCAAGCTTGGCGCACTTGATTCGCTGGGGAAAGTGGCTAACACCTGATAGCACTGCCGCATCCCCTAGATCTACGATTTGTTTCTCATCTCCTTGTAGGAGCTGAGAAAATGCTTGAATCATTGCGTTGATTTGCTCTGTCTCTTGCCCCAGCACACAGTCGGTCATCATGCTGGCTGATGCCATGGAAATACTACAACCTGTTCCGGTAAAGCCGATGTCCACCAGGCGATTCCCCTCCCACTTGAGATAGAGGTCTAACTGATCCCCACAAGTCGGATTATGAGCTGGCTGACTCTCAAGACCTGCTAATTCCCCATAATGGTGGGGGTGTCTTGCATGATCGCTCACCAAGGTCAAATAGAGTTTGTTTAACTTAGCTAAGCCCATCAAAAAACTCCTTTGCCGCTTTTAAACCATCCAATAAGCGCTCAATGTCGGATTGATCATTATATAATCCAAGACTGACTCGTAAACTAGAGGAAATCCCCAAAATGCCCATCAAGGGTTGAGCGCAGTGATGTCCTGCCCTCACGGCAATGCCTTGCATATCTAGTGCCATAGCCACATCATGAGGATGAACCCCTTCAAGGTTAAAGGAAACCAAACTCTTGTGCTGAGCCGATTCTTTAGGTCCGTAAACCTGCACCCCATCAAAACGCTCCAAACCAGAGAGCAAGCTCACAAATAACTGGTCCTCGTGGGTGGCAATCGCCTCAAAACCGATAGTCCTCACATAGTCTAAAGCCTTGGCTAGACCGATTGCCTCTGCAATCGCAGGAGTCCCTGCCTCTAGGCGCTCAGGTAAACCAGCCCAAGACGCTCCCTCTAAGGTCACGCGCTCAATCATATCACCACCAAATTCCAGCGGATAAAATTCTTCTAGAAGAGCAACCTTGCCGTACAGTACACCGATACCTGTCGGACCATAGACCTTGTGACCGGAAAAGACCAAAAAATCACAATCCAAATCCACCACATCAAGTGGCAGATGGGCAACCGACTGGGCAGCATCCACTACCAAATAACCGCCACAAGCATGAACAGCCTGCGCTATTTCCTTGATGGGTACAAGTGTTCCCAGCACATTGGACAGATGGGTGATACTCGCAAGCCTTGTCCTTGGACTGAGTTTGGCATAAAAATCCGCCAAATCAAACTGACCGTCCTTGGTCAAGCCGACATAAACCAGTTTAGCACCAGTGCGTCTTGCTAGCTCCTGCCAAGGAATGAGGTTAGCGTGGTGTTCCATGACGGATAGTAAAATCTCATCTCCCTCACCTAGCCACGGCTCTAAATAACGAGCCAACTGGTTAAGACTGGCCGTCGCTCCCTTGGTTAAGATGATTTCTTGCCGCGATTTTGCTCCGATAAAGTGTTGGATGGTTTCACGCGAAACATCAAAGGCATCACTAGCCTCTTGAGATAGGGCATAGACCCCACGATGAACATTAGCATTTTGCCTTTGATAATAGGCTACCATAGCCTCTATAACCTGATTTGGCTTTTGCGTGGTGGCGGCACTATCCAAATAAACTAAAGGCTCTTGATGCACCGTGCGCTCTAGGATGGGAAAGTCACGCCGAACAGCTCTCCAATCCACCATCAGCGACCTACCAATTTTTGATCCACCACAGCAATCATGTCTTCTCGCACAGATTTGACAGGGATTTCCGTAATAACAGCTCCCAAGAAACCACGAATGACCAGCTGCTCTGCGGTAAAGCGATCAAGACCGCGACTCATGAGGTAGTACATGTCTTCTGGATCCACCTGACCGATGGAGGCCGCATGCCCTGCGGTGACTTCGTTTTCATCAATGAGCAAGATCGGATTGGCATCGCTTCTTGCCTTATCCGACAACATCAGCACTCGACTTTCTTGTTGGGCATCTGCTCCTTTTGCCCCTTTGATGATATGACCGATACCATTAAAAGTAAGGGTTCCTCGCTCGAGGATAACCCCGTGCTGAAGGATATGGCCGACTGAGTGCTTGCCGTAGTTGGTCACCCGTGTGTCAATTCCTTGCACCTGACGACCACTAGAGATGGCCACCACCTTGAGATTAGCGTGGCTGCCGTCACCCATGAGGTCACTATCAAAATCTGCGATGACATTTCCTTCATTCATGACCCCAAGCGCCCAGTCAATGGTCGCATCTTGCTCATGCCGACCACGTCTGCTAATATAGGTGGTCACATGACTGCCAAGTCGGTCAATAGCCGCAAACTTGATTTGACTGCCCTTGCCTGCTAAGACCTCAACACTGATATTGGCCGTCGTTGCCACTTGACCTTGACCCAAACTTTCAAATCGCTCAAGATAGGTCAACTTGGCATTTTTCCCAAGGATGATTAAGATATGCTTATTAAAAGGAACCGACTCATCGCTATTTTGATAGAAAATCCCTTCTACAGGAGAGGCGACTTCTACCCCATCTGGGACGTAAAGCACCGCTCCACTGTTCATATAAGCCGTGTGATAGGCAGCAAGACGATCTTCTGTATAGGGCAGGGCCTTACCAAGGGCTGCTTGGACCACTTCTGGAAATTCCTCTAGGGCGGTATTCAAATCTGTGAAACGAACCCCCTGCTCTAGCAAGTCCATAGGCATTTCTTCGAGCAAGGTTTGGGTACCAACCTGCACCAATTTAGGGTGAGGCGAAAGGGCGGTAAAATCTGGCACCCCAGCAAAAGGTGTATTCTCTTCGATGCTGCCATCTCCTAGGTTCCACCTTGAAAATTTGACCCGCTCAATCTTTGGCAACTCAAGAGAATCCATCACATCAAAGGCGGCTAGCCTACGCTCCAAGAGCCAATCTGGTTCTGCCTGCATGAGGGAAAAAGCCTTAATCGCTTCTCTAGTCATGGTATCCTCCTTAAACCTCTTCTTCGTAGCTTAGACCCAGCTCCTCAGCAATCTTGGCATAGCCTTCTTGTTCGAGACGCACCGCCAACTCTTTTCCTCCAGATAAGACGACCCGACCATCCATCATGACATGGACCACATCAGGGGTAATGTAGTTAAGTAGCCTTTGATAGTGGGTGATAATCATGGCTCCAAACCCCTCACCACGCATTGCATTGACCCCTTTTGAGACTACCTTTAGGGCATCGATGTCAAGACCAGAGTCAATCTCATCTAAGAGGGCAAATTTGGGCTCAAGCATGAGGAGTTGCAGGATTTCATTACGTTTTTTCTCCCCACCTGAGAAACCTTCATTGAGATAGCGCTCCGCCATCTCCTCTTTCATCCCAAGTAGCTCCATCTTCTCATCGAGCTTTTGGATAAAATCGCGCACTGAAATCTTGTCCTTGTCCTCTTTTCCAGCATTCATGGCCGCACGGATAAACTCCGCATTGGTAATGCCTGGAATCTCACTTGGGTACTGCATGGCAAGAAAGAGGCCTAGTCTTGCACGTTCATCCACCTCAAGCTCCAAGACATCAACACCGTCAAAGAGAATCTCTCCCTTGGTCACTTCAAAATTGGGATTGCCCATGATGGCTGCTGAAAGGGTCGATTTTCCTGTCCCATTTGGCCCCATGATGGCTGCAATTTCTCCTGTTTTAAGGGTAAGATTGACCCCTTTTAAAATTTCCTTGTCCTCAATCGAGACATGGAGGTCTTTGATTTCTAAAATTGACATGGTTATTCCTTTCGTTTTTCCAAATAGATTAGCCTTATTATAACACAAACACCAGTCAGCTCCTACTTCTATCTCTTGAAAGTCGAGCCAAACTGATGTCTTTAACGTTTTTTTCGTTTTTCTTCAAATTTTCGGACGGTTTTCCCCCGATAATCGCTATTTCCAATGAATTTCAAAAGATTAAAGAGGGGGGTACGATTGGGTCCCCAAATGCCCAAACCCTCAATCAAAATCTCTAGGGCAAACAAGAGCCCCAGCATAAGAAGAACCCCGCCTAGACGACTGGACACGTTGAGCAGGAGAGAAATCAAAGAAAAGAGCAAGGCAATGCCATAAACCACAAGGACAGCCCCACGATGGGTAAACCCCATAGCAAGAAGCCTGTGGTGCAGGTGCATCTTGTCTGCTTCTGAGATTTTCTTGCCAGAGAGTTTGCGCCTAATAATCGCTACTATTGTATCCATAATGGGAACCCCCAAGATAATGACAGGGGTCACTACTGCAACAGCTGTGGCATTTTTTAGCCCTTGAAGGGACAAGACTCCAATCATAAAGCCGATAAAAAGGGCCCCCGTATCTCCCAGATAGATAATGGCTGGGTGATAGTTATAAGGGAAAAATCCCGCAATCGCTGCAATGAGAACAAAAATGGTCAAAACCAAATAAATATCCGTCTCAAAAAGAAAGAAATAAGCGATAATCCCCATGGTAAAAAGACTAATCATCGAGACCCCACTCACCAAACCATCCAAACCATCAATTAAGTTAATGGCATTGGTAATGGAAACAATCCACAAAATGGTCAAGAAAAAGGTCACAATCGGATCAAACGTCAGCATGGGACCGCCAAAAGGAATCTTGAAACTGTCAAAACGAAAGTCGGTAAAATACCAGACCACCACCGCAGCTAGAACAATCCCAAACATTTTAGAGCGAGGACTCAGCTCATAAATATCATCGATAAGCCCCGTCAAAGCAACTATCAAGCCTCCCAAAACTACCGGCAAGATATAAGCCAGATAAGACTTGCCCAAAATCTGAAAGGTCAAACTATGGGGCAAAAAAATCAAGACCGACAAGCAAAAGGAAATGACAATCGCAAGCCCTCCAGCAGAAGGCATGGGAACCTGATTGATGCGTCTAGCGTTTGGCTGATCGATCGCTCCTATCCGAAAAGATAAAAAACGAACCAAAGGGGTTAAAATCAAAGACAGGATAAAGCTACCGATACAGACCAAAACATAACTGATTGAAAAGGGTGCCATCTAATTCGTCCTTATTTTTTTCAATTCTTCCAAAGCCTTGTGTTCCAAGAGCGTTGTGCCGTGTTCACGCAAGTAAGCTCTCGTGCGTTCGCTGACCTTGGCATGCTCTAAAAAGCGTGAGTACATGAGATTGCCGTAATAGTCTGGTTGGTCTATGAGCTTGATGAGGATGGTCATATAGTAGATACCATCTAATTTGTAAAGCTCAGATCCTGCAAAAGTCTCCTCAAAAGCACGCGAAAACATCAATAAACGGTGAATATCCTCAAAAGCAAACACATAGTGGGTAAATTCTTGCTTTTCGTCCTTAGTCTTATCTGCTTTTTCTGACGGGTTATTACGTCCTGCCAGCAAATCCTCCATGATGTCTTCGACTTTTTGAATGAGTTTGGCATTGGGACCATTTTTATCCTCGCCTTCTTCTAGCATACGGATAAACTCTTCTGGAGCCATCATGTCATCCATCTGATCAAAGTCATTTAATTTCATGTCTTCCTTAAACTCAGTCTTGGTAACAAAGACATCAATCCGATCTTTTCTTGGGGTCACACGAAAACTAAGCATACCGGTATTTTGAAAGTTTTCAGGCAAGTCCACCTCATCTAACATGGTATAGAAAAATTCCTCGGTCTTTTCTTGGGGTTTGAAAAAGTCAGATAGCTCCATGCCATACAATTCTAAATCCTCCAAAGGGATAGATATTTTTACCGTTGTGTCACTGATTTGTTTCATTTTCATTTGTTATTACCTCATACAAACTCGTCATTAGTCCCCCTATTATACTTTAAAAGTGGCAAAATTTCAATTTTGACCTGTATTGGGAGAAAGATTGAGTATTTCTATCCCCATTGTATCTCTAGAATGAAAAACTGAGCTTTAGGCTAACTCAGGATACCATCTCATACTCCATTAAAATCAAAAATAACCAAATCCTCTTGAAATTTATCAATAGCTCCATTCAATGTTCTAAATACCTTAGTCTTAAAACCACGTTTGCAACCCCGATGCTCTCTTTTAGGACGAGGCAATGAGGGAACAAAGTCATAAAAGGTAAACGAAAAGACTATATCATCTAGCAGCCAAGCTCGTTTGGGTTTTCATCCATCTTTACTTGCTTGACTGGGTAAGCAGCTTCTTCGTACAATTAACGTCTCGTCAACAATGGCAGGCTAACCCCCTACAAAGAAGTAGGAGGTAACCATGAAAAGCTCGAAAAAGCTTGACAATATATATATATATATATATAATATAAGGTGAAGATTTTGTATCTTCATAAAAAATAAACTCATGGAGGTTTGAGATGACATCACAAAAAGAACAAGCTATTGCTTACTTAAACGCTGTCTTTAATGACAGGGACTTGACCAAGGTAGAATCATTTTGGGGAGACCAAATGATCCAACACAATCCCACTATGCCAGACGGACTGGAGGTCTTAAAAGGATTCATTACCTCACCAGACAACCATATTCGCTACCAAGCTGATTTGGCAATGGAAGAGGGAAATCTCGTTAGTGTGCACGGACGCTACCAAAATTGGTTTGGTGAAGATTTTATCGCCGTTGACTATTTCCGTTTTGAAAATGGTAAAATCGTAGAGCACTGGGATGTGATGCAAAAAGAAGTTCCAGCAGACCAAACCGTCAGCGGTCGTCCTATGTTCCCTATTGAACCTTAATAAACCAAAATAGAGATTGAACTCCTGTTCAATCTCTATTTTTATCTTACGAATAAAGCAAGACCTGCACCACCAAAAGTCCACCGCCAAAAATCAAGACAAAGAGGACAACTGGCATAACAAAGCGCACCCAGTGAGAATACTTCATGTTGAGCATCTGTAATGTCGCCATGACTAGCCCTGTTGGGGCAAGAAAAAGCATGGCGTATTGTCCTAATTGATAGGCGGTAACCACGATAAAGCGAGGCATGTGAACCGCATCTGCTAATGGAGCTAAAATCGGCATAGAAAGCACAGCAAGCCCTGAAGAGGACGGCACGATAAAGCCAAGGACAAAGAAGATAAGGAGCAAAATCAAGATAAAGACAGGACCGTTGAGATGTTGCACGATTTGAGTGGAGCTATGTAGGATAGTGTCTGAAATCAAGCCTTCATTTAAAATCAAGTTGATTCCACGTGCTAACCCAATGATGAGGGAAACCCCAACAAGGCTAGAAGCCCCTTCGACAAAGGCATCGACTACCGCCTTTTCACCGACACCGTCACGCCCTGTACCGACCAAAAGCATGATGATGAGCGCAATGGTGAGAAAGGACGATGCCATAATCGGGAACCACCAGTGAAGTGCCATAACCCCGTAAACCATGATGGGAAAACCGATGACAAAGAGGGTGAGAATGATTTTTTGCTTGAGGGTGAAGGGACTCTCTTCCTCTTGATGTTCGCCCATTCCCCATTGTTTTAAGAAGTCCTCACGATCCTCATAAGCGTAAGAGAAGGTTGGATCTGCCTTGACCCGTTTGGCGTACCAGTAAAGGTAGCTAATGACAAAGATGGTTGCTACGATTAGTCCAAAAATCCGCCAGCCTAGACCATCTGTAAAGCTAATCCCTGCCGCATTAGAGGCAATAACCACAGAGAAGGGATTGATGGTCGAAAAGGTCGTGCCCACAGAGCTGGCAAGGAAAATCGCCCCCACACAGACAATGGCATCATAGCCCATAGCCAGAAAGACCGGTACCAAAATCGGATAAAAGGCGACCGCTTCTTCCTCAATTCCTGCAAAGGTGCCCCCCAAAATCATCAAGATAGACACCATGAAAATCAAGAGAAACTCCCGTCCTTTTGTCTTTTTAGACAGGGCAACCAGACCTGTTTCAAAGGCTCCACTGATCTTAACAACCCCAATCAAGCCCCCTAGAACCAAGATAAAGACCATGACATCCACCGCCTCGATAGTGCCTTGAACCATGCTAGTGGGAATGGCAAAGAGCGGTTCTGGTCTTGCAGGCAAGCGCTTATAGGTATTAGGAATAGAGATGGGTTTTGTGATGCTTCCTGAGGTAAACTGAGAAACATCAATCGCCACATCCAAGTCTTTGAGGGTTTCTTGGGTGGCTTTTAGCTTCTTTTCTTTTCCGTCTGGCTCGGTCACCACCAACTGCTTGCTGACTTGATCATAAGACAGCTTAGCGTAGGAGCCTGCTGGGATAAACCAAGTGGCAAAGACTGCCAAAATGGTTAACACAAACAAAATCGTAAAGGCACCTGGCATTCGAAAGCCTTTTTTAGGTGCGGTCAACTTGCGATTTTCAGTCGTCATGATATTACCTCTTTTCTAATTTTTCTTGAGAAACTCAAGGTTTTACCGATTTCTGATACTTTCAGTTTACCATCTTTTTGAAAGCGCTATCGTTAACAATTTAACACTTCAACTGCCAAATTGGTCACAAAAAAAGCGAGAGAATCCCCTCGCTTTTATAAAACCAACTTGACCAAACCATAAATGAGCAACAAAACGCCCAAAACAATACGATAGTAGCCAAAAATTTTGAAATCATGTTTTTTGACAAAAGAAGTGAGCAAACGAATCACGCCCATGCTGACCACAAAGGCCACTAGCATAGCCATGGCAAGAATCAAGCCTTGATCAAGGGTCAAATGATGGCCATTTTTCACGAATTTAAAAACTTTCAAAAGACTAGCCCCAAACATGATGGGAATCCCAAGGAAAAAGGTAAATTCCGTCACGACAGAACGACTAACCCCAAGGAGAATCCCTCCTAAAATAGTCGCTCCAGACCGACTGGTTCCAGGCATCAAGCTCAAAATTTGAAAAAGACCAATCCCAAGCGCTGTCTTGTAGGACAAATCCGCTAGGCGTGTCACCTTTGGTGTTTTACTTTGATTGCGATTTTCCACCCAAATAAAGGCGACCCCGTAAAGGATGAGCATGATGGCTACGCTAAAGAAATTGTAAAAATGCGCCTCAAACCAATCATCCAAAGGAAGAGCTAAGATAACCACAGGTAAACATGCGATCACCACCTTCAGCCAAAGCTGCCAAGTTTCTTTCACTTCCTGCTTGGTCTTGCCGCCTTGAAAGGGGTTGAGCTTGTCAAAATAGATGACCATAACCGCTAAGATGGCTCCCAGCTGGATGACCACGTTAAAGACCTCCAAAAAGGCCTGATTTTTATCCTGAAACTGGATAAATTCCTGCACCAAGATCAAGTGTCCCGTGCTTGAGATGGGCAACCACTCGGTAATGCCCTCTACAATCCCAAATAAGACTGCCTTGAGTAATTCGATTAACATTCGTCTCTCCTTTTTTTCTTATCTGGTCTATTATAGCAAATTTTTGCCCACATGGGAGAAAAAGAAGACTAAAAGGCGCCGCCTCCCCCTCCGCCAAAGCCGCCACTAAAGCCACTAGAAGAGCCTGAAGAAACAGAAAACGAACTGGTCGGAGAAAGGCTGACCACAGCCGTGTGAAAAAGCCCTGCCTGCAAAAAGATTTGATTTTGAAGCTGCAAAATCACCAGTTGCTTGGGATCAAAATCCGTCAAAACATAAGACAAGTGATGAACCTTCAGCGCCTTTTGGACCTCCTTAGCTTGACCAAAGAGGGTCGCATGCACCAAGACCTGATCCCAGACGACGATACTCTCTAACTCAGCCGTGTTGAGCTTTTTGATATCCATAAACATCCGACGATAGGAGAGCCAATCTTGAATCATGGCAAGTTCCTTGTAATCCCACAAGCCATAAGCCCAAAAAACAGCCGTGCTTCGGATAAACCCATATAAACTAAGTGCCACCAAGGCCAAAAGTTCACCCAAAATCAGGCTCGGAATACCGCCCCACTCTTCATGAAAGCTCGTAAACAAAAGGCCTAGTAAAGCAAAGGTCAAAAGAGCCAGGGTGAGATTAGACAGCATCAATAGAGTCCGCATCCCTCCTTTTAAGCGCCTGCGCAAAGGGGTTAGTTTCTTCGCTGCTAGGTTAGCTCTGGTTGCGGCTGCTATATCTCTCAATACCCGCTTGAGGTAAAGCTCTGTTTTTTTACGATCCAAATCCCTACCTGCTCCAACTTGATATTGCCCCAGCAAATCCGTGATGGCTACTGATGACCTGTTCTCAAAGATGAGTTCTAGGCTAAAGCGGTCTTGGTCTGTCACAGCTTTTTCCCTCATAGGGATGAGCAAGTCTCCTGAGAGTTCGATGAGCTGACGCTGAATCAAATCCAAGACCAAGGCTTCAATCACCCGTTCAAAGGATAAATCCTTGGTCGTTTTGACCTTATTCTTGCTAAGGGGAGAGAGCTGTTCAATATCTGTACCATAGAGGCGATAAACCATTTCTAACAGGGTCAAGTCCTCTGGTGCTTGATAGAGCCGTTTCACGCGAGCGCCCTTTTCTGGATTTTGCGTGCGGCGTAACCACCACAAAAAGAGCAAGATGACCGCCACCAAGCTCATAACAAGACTTGGTCCATAGACATAGAGCCAGTTGGTGTATAAACGCTTCACCCGCTTGGCTGCTGCCTCTTTTTGCTCAAAGATGCTAGCGCCTTTTTGCTGACTTGTCGTTGCTGAACTAAAGAGCCCACGCTCAAATGCCCCGTGAAGCTCGAGCTTGCCTGAAATCGGAACGTGATCAAGATGGACCAAATAACGCTTTCCCTCTTTTTTGACAGAAACTTCCTTTTGAAACCATTCCCTATGGACAAAGAGTTTGCCTGTCCCTTCCTTTGGAAGCGCTACCGTTAAGTCCACCTGTTCTAAAGGCACATCCCAGTCCGAGATGGGAAACCAGCCTAGCTCAGCCATATCCGAATAAAGGGTCAAAAGGTTATACAAATGCCAAACCACGGTCACTTCGACCACATCGTGACGCTTTCCTGCATCAAAAATCTTGGCACGGTAGCCTTGATCGATCCTATCCACCTTAACCGAGGCACTCACAGGTTTACCGTTTCGCTTGACATGGACTTCTGGATGAGCAGAAATAGCAAACCGTTTGGCTTGATCGTTTGCTTTTCCAAGGGTCACATACTGACCTTTGTAGTCCTCGTCAAAGGCATAGGTAATGGTCTGGGTATAGGTGGCGGTGTTATCCGACGCAAGAGCCAAATCTCCCTGATAAGAGGTAATAGCGTAATCCACCGAATCTGCCAAAGTGACCTGACTAAAAAGGGGCACCAACCAGATAAGCATCAGATAAACCAACCGTTTCATAGCGCTTTCCTCCTTGATTTTATTGTATCATATCTGACGAAGAAAGCGGTCAAAATAAATCGCCTATTTCATCATTTGTTTGTAATTTATTTTCATTTTTTCTACATTTTTGCATAAATATCTTGCGTTTTCAAAAAAGTTCTTGCCATTTGTCTGATTTTTTTATAAAATAGACTAGATTAGATTTACTACTGTAAAGGATGTGCTTATGAAAAAAACACTTTTAACTGCCTTTTTAGCCGCCTGTCTTTTTTTATTTGGGCAAGGTAGCGCCAAGGCAGACGACTATCTCAGGGTCGGGACGGAGGCGGCTTACGCCCCTTTTAACTGGACCCAAGATGATAACAAAAATGGTGCCGTTCCTATTGAAGGCACCAACCAATACGCCAACGGCTATGACGTCCAAATCGCCAAACGCATCGCTGATAAACTGGGCAAAAAGCCCCTTATCGTCAAGACTTCTTGGACAGGACTGATCCCTGCTCTCACGTCTGGTAAGATCGACCTCATCATCGCTGGCATGAGCCCAACAGCAGAGCGCAGAAGGGAAATCGATTTTTCCGATAACTATTATCAAAGCCAGCCTGTTATCGTGGTCAAAAAGGACAGCCCCTACGCCAAAGCAAAAAGTCTCGCTGACTTTAAGGGAGCAAAAATCACTGCCCAGCAAGGGACTTACCTCGCAGACCTGATTTCACAAATCCCAGAGGTCAAAAAGCAAACCCCTATGGGCGATTTTGCCCAAATGCGCCAAGCCCTTCTTTCTGGTGTGGTCGATGGCTATGTGTCTGAGCGCTCCGAAGGCCTAACGGCCCAAGGGGCAAATGGAGAGCTCCAGATGGTCGCTTTTGGTAAAGACCAAGGCTTCAAGGCTTCAGAAGAGGACACCACCACAGCTGTCGGACTCAAAAAAGGAGACCCGCGCTTAGAGACGGTCAACCAAGTCCTCGCTAGTTTATCTCCTTCTGATCGTGAAAAGCTCATGGATGATATGATCAAACACCAACCTGTCCAAAAAGAAGAGGGAGGAAAAACAGGATTCTTCCATGATGTCTGGCGCATCTTGAAAGCCAACTGGCCACAATTCCTACGTGGAACAGGCGTGACCCTGCTCATCTCCACCATCGGAACCATCGCAGGAACAGCAATCGGGCTTCTCATCGGTGTCTTTCGAACAGCTCCAAAGGCTGAGAGCTCTCTCCTTGCTTTTGGGCAAAAAGTCCTATCTTGGCTCATCAATGCTTACATTGAGATTTTCCGCGGAACCCCGATGATTGTTCAGTCCATGATCATCTACTACGGTTCTGCCCAAGCCTTTGGCATTTCCATTGACCGCACGCTAGCTGCTATCTTCATCGTTTCTATCAACACAGGGGCTTACATGAGTGAGATCGTCAGAGGCGGAATCTTTGCGGTCGATAAGGGACAATTCGAAGCCGCAACCGCCCTTGGTTTCACCCATAATCAAACCATGAGAAAGGTCGTTCTGCCTCAGGTCATCAGAAACATCTTGCCTGCCACAGGAAACGAATTTGTCATCAACATCAAGGACACTTCTGTTTTGAACGTGATTTCTGTTGTGGAACTCTATTTCTCTGGAAATACCGTCGCTACCCAGAACTACCAATATTTCCAAACCTTTACCATCATTGCCGTGATCTACTTTGTGCTAACCTTTGTCATCACGCGCATCCTACGCTATATCGAGCGCAAGATGGATACCGACACCTACACCACAGGTGCTAACCAAATGCAAACGGAGGTCCTCGAATGACAGACATTTTAGCCATCAACCATCTCAAAAAAGCTTACGGGCAAAACCTAGTCCTAAAGGACATCTCCATGACCGTCAAAAAAGGGGAAGTCATCTCCATCATCGGAAGCTCTGGTTCTGGAAAATCCACTTTCCTTCGTTCCATTAACCTCCTTGAGACCCCGACTAGTGGTGAAATCCTCTATCACGGGAAAAACATCTTGGAAAAAGGCTATGACCTGACCCACTACCGAGAAAAGGTGGGCATGGTCTTTCAGTCCTACAACCTCTTTAACAACATGACGGTACTCGAAAACGCTATCGTTCCCCAAACCACTGTTTTAAAACGTGACCGCACAGAAGCTGAAAAAATCGCCAAAGAAAATCTCACCAAGGTGGGCATGGGCGAAACCTACTGGAATGCCAAACCTAGCCAGCTCTCTGGTGGACAAAAACAGCGGGTAGCGATTGCCCGTACCCTCTCTATGGACCCAGAAGCCATCCTCTTTGACGAGCCAACTTCAGCTCTTGACCCTGAAATGGTGGGCGAAGTCCTCAAAACCATGCAAGATCTTGCCAAATCAGGGCTGACCATGATTATTGTCACCCATGAAATGGAGTTCGCAAGAGACGTGTCTGACCGCGTTATCTTCATGGATAAGGGCCTCATCGCTGAGGAAGGGACACCAAAAGACATCTTTGAAAATCCTAAAGAAGACAGAACCAAGGAATTTTTGAAACGCTTCCTTGGTTAGCATCATCCCCCACTTCTCTTCAAAGAGGTGGGGCTTTTTTGTCCGAAACACTCCTTTTCACCTCTTTTCAGACTTGACAAGATATTTCGTTTATTTTATAATCTAGTTATTAAAACTAGATGACAAGGAGATAGACTTTGGCTCTTTACCCTCATTTTCCCAGCTGGGAAGAACTGCCTGAGCTGGACCTCTATCTGGATCAGGTCCTCCTTTATGTGAATGGCATTTTAGAAAAGCGTGAAGAAAAACCACTCACCGCTGCTATGGTCAATAACTACGTCAAAAACGGCTACCTGCCAAAACCCATCAAGAAAAAATACCAAAAACGCCACTTAGCACGGCTCCTCATCCTCAGTAGCCTAAAGCCAGTCTTTCCCATCCCAGACATCAGCCGGATGATGACCCTCCTTTCTGAGGACGGGCTACTATCCCCTGAGCGCTACAACCAATTTCAAGCTAGTCTATTGGAGAAAGACGACCGTGCCCATATTCCCTTGATTGAGGCTGCAACCAAGACCCTTAGCCTCTTTTACGAAACCAAGGCCATCGCCCAAAAACTCGAAGGAGAACCCTATGAAAAACATGACCTTTAGTCGTCCCCTCTCACGTCAGGAAGAAATGGCTAATGCCATCAGTCACGGCATTGGTAGCCTCGTCTTTTTAATCCTGCTACCCATCGCTGCTACCTACCGTTATGAACACCACGGCATCACCTCTGCCATCGGTACCTCTATCTTTGTCATGAGCCTCTTTCTCATGTTTCTCTCCTCCACCATCTACCACTCCATGACCTACGGCACCCTGCACAAGTATGTGCTGCGCCTCATTGACCACTCCATGATCTATGTGGCTATCGCAGGAGGCTATACCCCGATTGCTCTTGGGATTTTACCGAAAAAACTAGGGCTTCTCATCATCTTTATCCAGTGGGGCCTGACCCTCTTTGGGATTTTCTACAAGATCTTTGCTAAGTCCATCAATGAACGCTTTAGCCTAGCCCTTTATCTCATCATGGGCTGGCTAGTGGTCTTTATCCTCCCACCTATTCTGACCAAGACTAGTCCCCTCTTTTGGTGGCTCATGCTGGCTGGAGGACTCTGCTACACCATTGGAGCTGCCTTTTACGCCAGAAAAAAAGACTACTCCCACTTCATCTGGCACCTTTTCATCCTTGCAGCCTCTACGTTGCAATATTTGGCTATTGTTTATGTGATGTAGTTTTTAGAATGATCCAAAAAGCTCTGGAAATCTGAACTGCACCCCAAAAGTTAGACACAAAATCTAACGATTGGGGGGCTTTTCTTATGAAATTAAGTTATGAAGATAAACGAGGTATATACAAGTTGAGAAAGAGAGGTGTATCATGGCCTCAGATCAGTCAGCGATATGAAGTCTGTCCTTCCAATCTCAAGTACATGGTTAAACTCATGGATAAATATGGTGTTGAGATTGTTGAAAAGGGTAAAAATCGGTATTATTCACCCGAATTAAAGCAGGAAATAATGGATAAAGTCTTGATTCATGGTTGCTCTCAACTCTCAGTTTCCCTTGATTATGCCTTGCCAAATCGAGGGATGCTCCCAAATTGGATAGCCAAATACAAGAAAAACGGTTATACTATTCTTGAAAAACCAAGAGGGAGACCACCAAAGATGGGACGTAAACCAAAAAAGACTTTGGACCAAATGACAGAGTTAGAACGACTAAAACATGAAAATGAATACCTTAGAGCGGAGAATGCTGTGCTAAAAAAGCTGAGAGAATACCGCTTGAGGGACGAAGCAAAGCGCAAAGAGCAACAGAAATCATTCAAGCATTAACGAATCAGTTTTCCCTAGAGACGCTACTCGAAATCCTTGATTTGCCACGCTTCACCTATTACTATCAAGTGAAGCGACTGGCTAAGCCAGATAAGGAGAAAACTATCAAGGATGAAATACAATCTATTTATGATGACCATAAAGGTAATTACGGCTATCGTCGGATTCATTTAGAATTACGAAATCGTGGCTTTATCATCAATCACAAAAAGGTGCAGCGCTTGATGAAAGAGTTAGGCTTGACCGCTCGTATTCGTCGTAAGCGCAAGTATTCTTCTTATAAAGGTGAGGTTGGTAAGAAGTCTGATAATCTGATTAAACGTCAATTCGAAGGCTCTAAACCTTACGAGAAGGGCTATACCGATGTGACGGAGTTTGCCTTACCTGAAGGGAAACTTTATCTCTCCCCTGTTCTTGATGGCTATAACAGTGAGATTATTGATTTTACCCTATCTCGCTCCCCTGACTTGAAACAGATTAAAACCATGCTTGAGAAGGTTTTTCCAGCAGATTCATATAGCGGAACCATTCTTCACAGCGATCAAGGCTGGCAATACCAGCACCAGTCTTATCATCACTTTTTGAAAACCAAAGGAATTCGTTCCTCTATGTCTCGCAAGGGAAATAGTCCAGATAATGGGATGATGGAGTCCT
Source organism: Streptococcus sp. STR1/CE/0325 (assembly GCF_055386095.1). Classification (NCBI taxonomy): domain Bacteria; kingdom Bacillati; phylum Bacillota; class Bacilli; order Lactobacillales; family Streptococcaceae; genus Streptococcus; species Streptococcus sp. STR1/CE/0325. The sequence goes on from NZ_AP045018.1 coordinate 1,740,388, forward strand.
TCTTTGACATTCTCAAATCTGAAATGTTTTATGGATTTGAGAAGTCTTATCAATCCCTTGATGACCTTGAGCAAGCTATCACAGATTACATTTTTTACTACAACAACAAACGAATCAAAGCAAAACTAAAAGGACTTAGTCCTGTGGGGTACAGAACTAAATCCTTTAGATAAATAAAATGTCCAACTTTTGGGGGTCAGTACAATCTTTCCAGAGCTTTTCTTATCTCCTAAACATCATCTAGCAAATAAGCATAACCTTCTTTTTCCATATCCTTTTTAGGGATAAAGCGGATGGAGAGGCTGTTAATGCAGTAGCGCAAGCCCCCCTTATCCTTGGGACCGTCGGTAAAGACATGCCCGAGATGAGAATTGCCACTCCTACTTCTGACTTCTGTGCGGTTCATGTGAAAACTATGGTCCTCCTTATAAACCAGAACATCTGGACTGATGGGACGAGTAAAACTTGGCCAACCACAGCCCGACTCAAACTTATCACGTGAGGAAAAGAGGGGTTCGCCTGTCACAATGTCCACATAAAGCCCATCCTCAAACTGGTCCCAGTAGCGATTGGAAAAGGCTTTTTCCGTCTCATTGGTCTGCGTCACGGCGTACTCTTCCTTGGTCAGTTTTTGCTTAATCTCTTCATCACTCGGTTTTGGATAGCGTTTCTCATCGATGACAGGGTAACTAGCTTGATTGACATCGATGTGACAATAACCATTAGGGTGTTTCCTTAGATAATCTTGATGATAGTCCTCGGCAACGATAAAGTTTTTAAGGGGCTCTTTTTCCACCGCGATGGGCTTCCCTAAGCGATCACTTTCTTCCTGAAAGACACGAGCAATGGTCGCTTCATCCTCTGGCTGGGTGTAATACACCCCCGTCCGATACTGGGTGCCACGGTCATTGCCCTGCTGATTTTTACTCAAAGGGTCAATAATTCTGAAATAATGCAGCAACAAATCCCGAAGAGAAATCTGGCTGCTGTCATAGGTCACATGAACGGTTTCTGCATGTCCCGTCTGTGCCACCAGCTCATACTGGGTTGTCTCACCTCTGCCATTAGCGTAGCCAGACACCGCATCCACCACACCAGGAACCCGTGAAAAATACTCTTCCACTCCCCAGAAACAGCCCCCAGCTAGATAAATGTCACGGACATTCTTGGGATCAACTGGCTTTTTCTGCGTTTTCTTGTTGCTTATCTTTTGACTGACGGCAGCGGTTTTGATGTCAGCCACCCTCTTTTGACTTGTGGTCAAACGATGCACAAAGACCAAAAGCAAAAGAAGCACGAGGCCAATTGCCACCACTAGCCATTTTGTTTTTTGTTCCATGCTCTTCTCCTTTACTTGAGGGAGGTCAAGGTTTTCTCAATGCTCTCCCTATCTTGAAAACCGGGATGGACCTGTGCGAGTTTGCCATTCTTTTTAAAATAAACCGATGTCGGATAGGCCCTGACCCCGTAGTCTTTGATAAGTTCCCCTTTTGAATCCATGAGTACCAGTGTATGCTGATAGTCTAGGCTCTTGTACCATTTTTTAAAGGCGCTGGCTGACTGCTCTCCCTTGTGATCTGGAGACACCACCGTCACCACCACATAGTCTTTTCCCTTTGCTTCCTTGGACAACTCATCCGTATCAGGCAGAGTTGATAGGCAAATCGAACACCAAGATGCCCAAAATTTGACATAGACCTTTTTCCCTTTAAAATCGGACAAACGATAAGTCTTGCCATCTAGACCCTCCAATCTCTGATGCGTGAGAGATTGAGGACTTTTTTCCTTAGCCCATGCAGGAGAAAAGATACAGACAGTCCCTATCACTAAACCCAATAAAGCAAACCATATCCCAATCCTAAACCGTTTCATGACAAACATTCCTCTCATAAGATACAAAGGGCGTGAAGAAATCCGTAAGAAAATAGGGGCAGCGATGAAGACGACCGACTAGCGTCTAAGAGCTGAACTCTTTTTCTCTAGGATTTTAGCCCGTGTTCAGTTTCATAAGATACAAAGGAGCGATTCGCATCAGCGAAAACTTCAAAAGAAAAATAGGAGATTTTTGAAAAAGGCTTAAAGACTTTTAAAAAAATCTATCTTTTTTCTGAAGAAGTTAGCTCCGTGTTCAATTCCATAAGATACAAAGGGCGTGAAAAAATCCGTAAGAAAATAGGAGTAGCGATGAAGACGACCGACTGGCGTCTAAGAGCTGAACTCTTTTTCTCTAGGATTTTAGCCCGTGTTCAGTTTCATAAGATACAAAGGGCGTGAAGAAATCCGTAAGAAAATAGGGGTAGCGATGAAGACGACCGACTAGCGTCTAAGAGCTGAACTCTTTTTCTCTAGGATTTTAGCCCGTGTTCAATTCATAAGATACAAAGGAGCGATTTTGCCTCTGGCAGACATTTTCGATGAGAAAATAGTGACGTGTTCAATTTCCAAACGGCTTAACCAAACCAAGAAGATAGGGCATTTAATTGACCAAAGACCAGCAAAATTCCCATGAGGACAATCAAAAAACCACCGATTTTCTTGAGCAGTCCCAAATAAGATTTGACCTTATTGGTATAGGTGAGGAGCCAAGACGACATCAAAGACAAGAGGACAAAGGGAATAGCAAGCCCTAGCGTGTAAACCAGCATCAACAAACCGCCTTGCAGCGCTCCAGCCCCGCCAGAAGCCGCAATGGCTAAAACCGAACTGAGAATAGGTCCAATACAAGGGGTCCAGCCTAGACTAAAGGACAGCCCTAGCAAAAACGCATTGAGATAAGCATGGTCTCCCTGACGCTTAAAGGACACGCGCTTTTCCTTTTGAAAAGCCGAAACAGAAAACAGCCCCATTTGGTAGAGTCCCATGAGGATGACCAGCCCACCTAAGACATACTGAAACCACTTGGCATAGAGCACCTCTCCGAGAAAACCAGCCCCGTAACCTAGAATGATAAAGACCAAGGACAAGCCCAAGATAAAGGCTAAGGTCCTAAAAAGACCAGAAAGGGCAAAACGCCGACCAAAGAGAGTCGCTTCTCTTCCCCCTTTTTCATCCAGTAAAATCCCAGCATAGACCGGAAGCACGGGCAAAATACACGGAGAAAAGAAAGACAAGACACCTGCGACAAAGACGGAAAAGAAAAAGACACCCGATACCATTTTGGCTTCCTCCTGTTTATGAATACGCTTTTATTATAACAAAAAAAGACTCTCAAAACCAAAACCTGGCTTGCTTTCTTGAGCTGGACGATAAAAAGTCCTCCCAAAAGTGGGAAGACCCTGCCTCAGCTTTAAAAAGGGACTACCAAGCAAAGGCATCCGTTTCAGCCTTGAGATAAGCCTCCCACTCAGCCTCCTTTAGACGGCACAGACTAAGAGACAGGCCCGCCATATCAAGGCTGGTCATCAAGCGCCCCGTCTTTAGAAAACGAACATCAACTCCCTCAATCTCAAGAAGTGATCGCACATCATCTGCCAAGACCCATTCTTCTAGTTGACTACAACCACCGAGGTTGTTGACCAAAACAGCAAAGCGCTCTCCTTCTTCGAAACGAAAATGCCTCTTTAATTTATTAACCAACTCCACAGCTAGTTTTTCAGTGGACCTAAAGGGAACTTGCTGGTATCCTGCCTCTCCATGAATACCAATCCCATAAGAAATCTGACCGTCATCCAAATTCGGCAGCCTAGCCACACCAAGACTGGCAATCTGCGGTGCTAAAGACAAACCCAGCTGCTCTAACTCCACAAGATTCGCTCCTCGTCTGGCGGCCTCTCCTAAGATTTTATGCAAAAATAGGGTGCCAGCCACTCCACGGTGGCGCTTGTGAAAACTCGTCCCCTCAACCGAGATATCATCATGAGACACAATATAACGCACTGCTATGCCCTCTTGCCTCGCTAGATAAATTGCTTTTGAAAAGACGGCTAAATCCGCTTCAAAGTTTTTGATGATAACAAAAACACCCAGCCCTTGATTGAGATAGCGAATACTTGCCAAGAGCTCCTGCCAAGAAGGTGGTGTAAAAATCGGACCAGCGATGGCACCTGCAAGCATTCCTCCTCCCACATAACCAAAGTGAGCCGGCTCATGACCACTCCCACCTCCAGATAAGATAGGCACTTGATTGGCTTCTCGCTTTTGATAAAAAAGAGCAGGCAAATCCCCCAAACGCTCCAAGTGCGGATAAAGCCCCTCCAAGGTGTCCAGTGCCTGTTCCACAGGTGTTCGATGCCCATTAAAAAATAACATGATAACCTCCTATCTTTTCTCTACAAAAAAACTCAAAATCACTTGCTCAATCTGCCCAGCGAGCTGTAAAAAATCACTCTCTCTTTTTTTCAGCTGACTTTTGATCACCTGAGTGAGGGCAGCAGCGTGGTAAGACACCAAAAAGCTTCTTTGGTCCGCTTCTAACACTATTCCTCGCTTTTCTTCCTCTTCGCTCACAATCTTCTCCATCAGCTGCACACAATAGGCTTGAAAATAAGAGGTAAAATCATTTTGCGTCTGAATGGCAAAAAGCTCCCTGTAAAAATGACGATTCTGACCCAAGAAATAAAACACCTCATACAAGAGCCCAATCCCAGAAATATAGGACAAATTATCCGTGATCTGCTCCTCTAACTCCGTCTGAAAAATCCACTCCAAAAGCGCATACTTATCCAGAAAGTGACTATAAAAGGTCTGACGACGCATTCCTGCTTCTTCCATGATATCGGTCACAGAGATCTTCTCAAACGCCTCTAGGCTGAGCAGATGCTTAAAGGCTTTGGCAATCTTTTTCTTGGTCAAAATGGATGGCAGCATCATCTTCCTCCTTTTCATCCCACTACTCTTAGTCTATCACGTTTTCTCAAAATCAAGAGGGACAAAGCGCAAAATTTGTCCCTTCTTTTTTTCTCAGCTTTTCTCTACAATAAAGAAAAAACCTAAAAGGAGAATAGCCATGAAAAAAATCATCAACCAAGCCACAGATGTGGTCCCTGAAATGCTAGAGGGCTTTTGCTTTATTCATCAAGATTTGGTTCATAAACTGCCAGATGCAGACGTGATTCAAAAAACAGCTTCAAAAGCAGGCAAGGTCGCCCTCATCTCAGGAGGAGGGAGCGGACACGAACCCTCCCATGCTGGTTTTGTCGGAGAAGGCATGCTATCTGCTGCTGTTTGTGGGGCTGTCTTTACCTCACCAACTCCTGACCAGATTCTCGCTGCTATCAAAGCAGCTGACGAGGGAGCAGGTGTCTTTCTCATCATCAAAAATTATTCTGGTGACCTCATGAATTTTGAAATGGCACAAGAACTAGCTGAGATGGAAGGCATCAAGGTCTCAAGTATCGTCGTCGATGATGACATCGCTGTGGAAAATAGCCTTTATACCCAAGGCAGACGTGGAGTAGCAGGTACCCTCTTTGTACACAAGATTCTAGGACATGCTGCTGCAAATGGAGCAAGCCTTTCTGAAATCGAAGACCTTGCCCAAGCTATTATTCCCAATATCCATACCATCGGTCTGGCTCTTAGTGGAGCAACCGTCCCTGAGATTGGCGAACCTGGTTTTGTCCTTTCTGATGATGAAATCGAGTACGGTGTCGGTATTCACGGTGAGCCTGGCTACCGCAAGGAGCAACTCAAGTCTTCTCAACACCTCGCCAAAGAATTGGTCGATAAGCTCCTGCAGTCCTTTTCAGCCAAAGAAGGAGAAAATTACGCTCTTCTCGTCAATGGTCTAGGAGCTACTCCCCTCATGGAACAATATATCTTTGCTAGAGACGTGGCGCATTTACTAGAAGAAGCTGGCATCACGGTCAGCTATCAAAAATTAGGAAATTTCATGACCTCTCTTGATATGGCAGGCCTTTCCCTCACCCTCTTTAAACTGGATGAACCAGATTGGTTAGAAGCCCTCAAAGCCCCAGTCAAGACCCCAGCATGGTAAGGAGAAACTAATGGAAGCAAAACAGATTAAAACATGGATGCAAGGCTTTAACCAAGCCATCCAAGATCATAAAGACTACCTCAATGAACTCGATACCCCCATTGGTGATGGTGATCACGGCAGCAATATGGCACGCGGCATGGCGGCGGTCATGACAGAACTAGACAGCAAGGACAACCTCTCTAGTACCGACAGCTTTAAAATCATCTCCATGCAGCTCCTCAGCAAGGTCGGCGGAGCATCTGGCCCCCTTTATGGATCTGCCTTTATGGGCATGATGAAAGCTGAAAGCCAAGGCCTTTCTCTCGTAGAAAGCCTAGAAGCTGGGCTTGACCTCATCAAAAAACGAGGAAAAGCAGAGCGCGGTGACAAAACCATGGTAGATGTCTGGGAGCCTACTATCCAAGCCCTCAAACAAAAACAACTAACCCCAGAAGTCATCGATGAGGCGGTCCTTGCCACTAAGGATCTAAAAGCCAAGAAAGGACGGGCTTCTTATGTAGGAGAGCGCTCCATCGGTCATCTAGACCCCGGTTCTTACTCTTCTGGTCTGCTCTTTAGGACCCTCTTAGAAACAGGAGAAGACCTATGACCCTTGGTATTCTCATCGTTTCCCACTCTGAAAAAATCGCAAACGGTCTTCGTGAACTCCTCTTTGAAGTCGCCAAAACAGTGCCGATTGTCGCAACAGGCGGACTAAACGAGGGGCTAGGTAGTAGCTTCGATCAAGTGCTCGAAGCCGTCAACACCCACTCTGCTGATACCCTCCTTTGCTTTTTTGACCTGGGCAGTAGCAAGATGAACCTTGAGATGGCAGCTGAGTTTTCAGATAAAACCCTTATCCTCTCACCCACTCCTCTCATTGAAGGCAGCTATACTGCAGCAGCTCTTTTAGAAGCTGGTGTCGGCCTAGAGGGCGTGCAAAAGCAACTAGAGGAGTTGAGCATAACGAAATAACCTTTATCTCACAAAAAAGAGGCAACCGCCTCTTTTCATCATTTTTTAGTGACGATCCTTCACTTGAAGAGCAGATAAAATCTGTGTCCTCATGTCATTGACCGCATCTGGTGAGTTGGGAAGAAAGATTGTTTGATTGCCCTTGCTAGCAAAGGTATTGAGAGTATCAAGATACTGATTGGTCAGAAGAATCGCCATAATCTCTTCCTCACTGAGACTAACATTTGATGCTTTTAGCTCCTCAATAGACTCGGCTAAACCATCCACAATAGCCTTACGTTGCTGAGCAATCCCCACCCCGTGCAGACGGTCTTTTTCAGCCTCGGCTTCTGCTGCTGTGACGATCTTAATCTTATCTGCTTCAGCTAGTTCTTGAGCCGCTACCCGTTTACGCTGGGCAGCATTGATTTCATTCATGGATTGCTTGACCTCAGCATCTGGCTCGACACGTGTGATCAAGGTCTTAACAATGATATAACCATAAGTGGACATCTCCTCTGCCACCTGATGTTGCACCTCTAAGGCAATCTCATCCTTTTTCTCAAAGAGTTCATCGAGGGTTAGCTTAGGCACAGACGATCTGAGCGCATCCTCGATATAAGACTTGATTTGATCCTCTGGACGCATGAGCTTATAGTAAGCATCTGTGACATTGGCCTCATTGACCCGATACTGGGTCGCTACATTGAGGGTGACAAAGACATTGTCACGGGTCTTGGTCTCCACCACCAACTCACTTTGTAAAAGCCGTAGCTGGATACGCGAAGCAATCCGATCAATCCCAAAAGGAGCGCGTAGGTGAATCCCACTCGTTGCCGTCATCTGATAGCGACCAAATCGCTCAATAATCGCCACTGTTTGCTGCTTAACCACATAAATGCTGCTCAAGATGCTAATGATAATGAAAAATACAAGCCAAGCACCCACTAACATAAAAATCAACTCCATCAATCTTTACCTCCCTACTGTTTCCTTTATTATACCGTTTTCATGGTAAAATACAAGGAAAAATAAGAAGCTAGGATAGGTTTCCTAACTTCTCTTTTCATTATTCCACACTCATGAGGTAAGGATAGACTGGCTGATCTCCTTGGTAGATTTCCACCTCTAGATCGTCATAAGTATCTTCAAGGTAGCTCGCCAGTGCACGCGCTGTTTCCGAATCGCCTTCTTCACCAATGTAGATGCTTGCAATCTCGCTATCTTCATCCACCATGTGATCAAAGGCCGCATAAAGCGCCGTCATCATGTCTGGATTAGAGACCTTAATCTTACCATCCACCATGCCAAGGATATCTCCTTCATGGATCTCAAGACCATCAATGGTGGTATCACGAACTGCCAAGGTCACGCTACCACTCACCACCTCAGACAAGCTCGCTGTCATGGCCACCGCATTTTCCTCTAAGCTACGGCTTGGATCAAAGGCTAAAAGACTGGTCAAACCTTGTGAGACCGTTCTTGATTCAACCACTACCGTAGGGATCTCCACCACATCTGCCGCAGACTGGGCTGCCATAAAGATGTTCTTATTGTTTGGTAGGATGATGACATTCTTGGCATGAACTTCCTCAATCGCCTTGACGATATCCTCCGTCGATGGGTTCATGGTCTGACCACCAGAGATGACATAGTCCACTCCTTGGGATTTGAAAATCTCAGAAAGACCCTCACCAGCCACCACTGCAATCACGCCATAGTCTTTTTCTTCTCGAGCTACTTCAGCTTGAGCTTCTTTTTCTACCTGCGCTTCGTGTTGGTTACGCATGTTATCGACCTTGACCTTGACCAAGGAACCATATTTAAGCCCTTCTTGCATGACAAGACCTGGATCTTCGGTATGCACATGCACCTTGACAATTTCATCATCATTCACCACAAGAAGGGAATCCCCAAGACCACTCAAATAACCTTGAAACTCATCGTAGTTAAACTCTTTGACATAAGTTGGTCCTTGTCCCAAGGCTACCATGATTTCCGTACAGTAGCCATAGGTGATGTCCTCAGTCGCCACATGTCCCATGACAGACTTGTGATGCTCGGCACTAACCATCTCCGCCATGTTAGCAGGAGTCGCTTTAAAGTCCTCATTGGCTAGATAGTCACCTGTGAGAGCAGACAAGAAACCTTCATAGATAAAGACCAAGCCCTGACCACCAGAATCCACCACGCCCACTTCTTTGAGGACAGGGAGCAGATCTGGAGTCTTGGCGAGGGCTGCCTTAGCCCCATCAAGCGCTGCCTGCATGACTTCTGTTGCATCATCTGTGCTTTCTGCCTTTTTCATGGCAGCGACTGCGGCTCCACGCGAAACCGTTAGGATCGTTCCCTCAACTGGTTTCATGACCGCCTTATAGGCCACCTCAACACCAGATTGAAAAGCTTGAGCGAGCTCACGACCATCTAGTTCATCCTTGTCCTTGATGGCTTGACCAAATCCACGAAAAAGCTGAGAGGTGATAACACCAGAGTTCCCACGCGCTCCCATGAGAAGCCCTTTAGAAAGAATCTGCCCCACCTCACCAACACTTTTAGCTGGCTTATCTGCAACTTCCTTCGCTCCATTATCCATGGTCATGCTCATATTGGTTCCAGTGTCTCCATCTGGAACAGGAAAGACGTTAAGAGAATTGACGTACTCAGCTTGTTTTCCAAGGCGCGTCGCGGCTGCTTGCACCATTCCTTGAAATAAACTTGTTGTAATCTTTGCCATTTTACTCTCCTACGACCTTAATATTTTGCACATACACATTGACCACATCGGCTGAAATGCCTAACTGGTGTTCTAGGTTAAATTTCACGCGCTCTTGGATATTTTTTGAGACCTCACTGATTTTGACACCATAGCTCATGACCGTATAGACATCCACGCAGATGCCAGCCTCAGCAGCTGTGACGACCACACCCTTAGCATAGTTTTCCCGACGAAGCAGGGCGTTAAAATTATCCTTAATGGCGCTCTTACTAGCCATACCGACCACACCAAAAATCTCAGTCGCAGCTCCACCCACCACTGTTGCAATCACATCATCGGTGAGTTCGATTTGACCGTCTTTTGTATTGATTTTCACCGTCATATAAATAACCTCTCGTCTGTGTTTCTTTTGTTTTCATTTTATCATATTCAGCAGAACTTGTAAAAAAAGACAAGCCCATCTACCATCATATAATAGACGAAAAGAAAAAGCCGCAGAACAAGAGTCCTCAGCTTTCACTCTGTTATCGATTAAACGCGTTCTACTTTACCAGATTTAAGCGCACGAGCTGAAGCCCAAACTTTTTTTGGTTTACCATCGATTAGAACCGTAACCTTTTGAAGATTTGGTTTCACTGTACGTTTTGTTTTGTTCATCGCGTGTGAACGGTTGTTACCTGATTGTGTCTTACGACCTGTGAAATAACATACTTTAGCCATGATAATCAGTCTTCCTCCTCCTTAGATTTAGGTGAGATTCACCACATACCATAGCATTATACCACACTCTTGCTCATTTGGCAATAGGATTTGTCTAGAAAAATCTGCCAACAGCCTCTTTACAAGAGAGTAGCTAGCTCTACCCTTTTTTGAGCTGCAAGACCTTAGCCACTATGCCACCCGACAAAATGGTCGCCAAAAGAAGAGCACAGCCAACAAGTAGCCACTGCCAAGCCTCTAAGTGCTGTTGCGAACGCACATAAAGAGCTACGCCAAATCCTAAGACCAAGACCCAGACCAAAGTTTGATAAAGACCAGTCATCTTTTTATCCATCCGAATAACCTCGTTTCTATTTCTTAATCGCACGATAAGACAGGGCAAGAATCGCCACACTCACCATGAACAAGACAATACTGACACCAACCTTTAGGTAAGAAATGGTTTCAGCTCTCATAGCATATATGAGCGTCACGATTCCCAACCAAAAAGTTATAAAACCAGCGGCTAAATATTGTTTTTGTTTTTCCATTTCTGACTCCTTTACAAGGTTATGAGTGATTGGGCACGACACCATCTAGGACTTCTCTCTTATCCTTCCTTTTTTCGGCTAAGCCTCGTCACAAAAATCGTCACCAGTAAAAAGACAACCGTCAACAAAACCGTCTCATTATTATCCACCAGATGCAAGGACCGAAGACAAAAAAGAGCGATCAGATAAATAGCTACAACAAAGATGGGCTTAAACATAGCGAACCTCCTTATTCACCACACGAAAGGAAAACCTTTTCAACTGCTCACCATCAGTGTACTCTTTTTTGATAGAAAAATCAACTGCCTATACAACAGTTGATTTAGTTTTTTTATTTTCTAGATGCTCTATAAGAAAGAATTAAGATAACTAGACTAAGGAAGACTAGGAAAAGACTAGCGCCTACTTTGACGTAAGACACTGAAGACTCCCCGATACTCCTACTCAGTACAAATAACCCCATCATTAAAGTCAAAAAACCAGAAACTAAAAATTGATTTTGTTTTGTTTTCATCTTACTCCCTTTCTATTTTATCGTATAAAAAAGAGAAGTTATTTAATTTATACATATAAGTTTAAGTTAGGAGTACAGCTCCCCAGATAATTCCACCTGTTACAACACCTGCACCAAATCCTGCTGCAAATGCAGCATCTCCATTTAATTCAATAGAGCTTAATTCTTCAAAAATCAACTTATTATCTTCTTTGTAATAATCTTTCACTACTTCCATGAATACTTCCCTCACAATTCTTTAAGTTAAGGCAACAATCGTTGCAGCAGCCGCAACAGATCCAATTCCTAGTGCAAATCCCGTCAGACCATCTGTTACATTACCTGCTAACTCTTCAGTTTTTACTTCTTCAAAATAAAGAACATCTGATTTCATAGTATCATCAAACATAGATCTACCTCCATTTATAATTTATACTAAACTAACTAAGTGAGAACGATAGCAGTAGCAACTGCAATACCTGCAGCAATGCCCTACCAACTGTACAATTCATTTGAGTCGACTTCTCCAAAATATACCCACAAGGTAAAAATATAAAGTACACCGACTTTTAAATCATGCTTTCATGGCTCATCACCCCTCTCAAAGTTTATAATTAAGAACAGCATTTTTTAGCAATTAATGATAAAGATTTCTCCAAAGTTTTATCATCTACTATAAATTGAGGAATAATAGTAATCCCCTCTTCCTCATCATTCTGATACAGATAAACTAAAATTCCTAAATTCTGTAAAACAGATAAAATAGAATGAGATCGTCCCACCTCTGTTTTGATCGCAGTCATCAATCCTTTTCTACGATAAGAAAGCTGGTGTCGATCACAAACAGATGATATGATTTCACCAATAGTCTCTGTTCTAGCAGATAACCACTCATCATTTTCTACATAATAGTCTAACACCAAATTTGTTGCCACAATTCCCAAGATATTCCCATTTTGCGTTGAAAAATGTTCTTTCATACTTTCGGATTCCCTGAGTCTGGCATCTACCTGCTCACTCAAGCAAAGGCAACCAAATGGAGTAATGCCATTATTAATAGCCTTACTCAAACAAATTATATCCGGCTGTTCTGATAAATGGTGAAAATAAAACGGCTTCCCTGTTTTAAAAAATCCTGTGGCAACTTCATCGAAAACGGCTAAAACATTGTTTTGTTTTAGTATCTTTAACAACTGATTAAAAAAATCTACACTTGCGTAATAAATACCAGCCGATGCTAAAATCGGTTCAATAAACATCACATCATATTCTTCTGCGAGTAAAGCTACATCATCTAGTACTTCTTTTTCCTGATAAGAGTATTTAGGAAAGGGTAAGAAAGTCACTTCACCATACTTAGGAGAAAAGATCTGATTGATTTCTTGATCTATGCCACTGACCGAAACACCGCCAAAGAAACTACCATGATAAGAATCTTTGAAAGCCAAAATTTTGTTGTTTTTTCCTTTCTTGTTGATATATCCTGCTATCTTCAAGGCGACTTCTGTATTTTCAGAACCAGAATTGGTATAAAATACACGTCTAAACGGATTTCCCACTAATGATAATATCCTTTTCGCTAGACCCTCATAAAGTGAGTAAGAAAATGAATGATTATCTAAATAGGGCATCCTTTTGTCCATAATCATTTGAAATTGATGAGATACTTCGTCATATAATTCTTTTTGATAGCCTAAGCTTGTATTCCATAAACCACTTCTTAGATCCAAGTACTTTTTGCCATACTTGTCATACAGAAAAGTACCATTAGCCTCAACTAATTCAATACCACAAATTGTTTTATCTGTATATTTTCCATTTAATAAAGCATATGATTTCATACTTTTCCACCTATTACTAGAATTTTATAAATCAAGCTCACTATTGATACTATAATTAACAAGATGTTGAATACACCTAATATGAAAATATCAATTCTAAATGGCTTCTCTCTTTTTAACATCAACTGTAGATAAGGCATGTAACTATCAACATTTAACAAAGTACTCAAATACCAGTATCCATCTAATTTCAAAAAAGGTAACAAGTTAGTTAATATAACGCCTAAATTAAACATAATCAGATGAGTAACAAATAAGGACGGAAATATTAAATTCCAAATCGCTAGTAAAAACCAAATAACGATTTGAAACTTAATGCCCGCTAATATTAGACGTTTTTTCTCCTTTTTCTCAAGTAATTGATAGAAAGGAACTTTGATAAAAAACATCGGTAAAGATAAATACCTTAATGAAAAACCAAAAGTGACTTTTTTAGGACGAAGATAATAATAATAAATAGCAAAATGTGAATACTCATGAAAAGGTATAATGACCCCTATCATCAAACTATACAATACAATTCCCTCAAATAATGAGATGTGATTGTAGGTCTGTATCTGAGCTATATCCAATTGACTAAGTAAAAACAAACTAATTGCTAACATGGGCCAAATAATATACCAGTGATTCAAAAATAAGACTGTCTTATATAACGGAACTATCTTCTGACTATCTAATGTTATCCTAAAAATATGCCAATTTGTCCAATTCCCCCGACGATATTCAGAATGAGCAAAATCATATAAAGGATTGCTAGTGTCAGATGTTGTATTGATATAGGGCTTCAAAGATTGAGTAGAAACAATCATACGATCATTTTTGATATTATAAAGCCACTCTTTCCCATTTGCAGAACTATATTGGAATTCCTCATAATCTTCCACTAACATGGCACACATATCGTCCTCCTTTATCTACACAATCGTATAACCATAATCTAAGATTATATTCTGTCCTCGGATAGCTTGACTCGCATTACTCAATAAGAAATTCATACATTGACTAACATCCCTGAGGTTAACAAATTTTCTATAAGGAATTTTAGATAATAATCTTTTACCCATAGGAGACTTTAACATGTACTCATTATCTTCATTGAGGATATAGGAGGGAGATATTGTATTAATTCTAATATCTTTTTCATCTAGGCGCGCATAGTCAATAGATAAATTTTTTGCTAGGTGAATAAGAGCGCACTTAGAAGTTCCATAATCAATCCTTTTTTCATGAGCAACCACTCCATTTTGGGAAGCGAGAAAGACAATGGAAACCACTTCAGAAAAATAAGGATAGAGAGATTTCATTGTAAACAATGCTGTCTTTACATTAACAGTAAACGTATCATCCCAGTCCTCTTCGGTCACACTAAACACGTTGTTCATTCGATTAATTCCGAGTGCAAATACAATATCTGAATACTGTAAAGAGACCTCCTTTAAAAATTGTAGAAATTGATGTTGGCTCTCTTTCTGACTAAAATCAATTTTTTGATAGTATTCTAACTGAGACTGATCTTTAAGATCCACTCCGACTAAGTGATCGTACTGATGACGATAACGCTGAATAAAATCTTTAGCTACATGACTCTCAGAACCTATTATTAAAATATTTCTTGTCATCTCTGTCTTCTTCCCTCTACCATCATATAAAAGACCTCATCTTTTAAAATTCTGAGTGCAAATCCATACCTTTCCAATATCAATTTTAAATCATTGTATGAGTACAAATATTTAATAGATATTCCTAGTTTTTCTGAATTAACCAAATTATAAATGATTTTGTTCTCATCTACATCATAGAAATTCACAGAATAGTATTTATTCTCACCGACTTTATCAACTTGAACATCATTAATATGTTTCATAAAAAATTCTGGTTTCAAAAAATCAAATACAATTCTATCCAAATTCACTTGTGTCTGACAGATCTTCTTCAAAAACAGCCCGAAGTCAGCTTGACTAAATAAACTAATAGAGGTAGCTGGTATAATGACTGCTTCGATTTGTTTTAATGGTAACTGATCTATTTCTTGTAATGTTAGAGAAAAGATACGATTTTGTCCCTCTGGAACAATAAAACGTGACATCTCCTCAGAAGGCTCTATTCCATAAATATTATAACCTTCTTGATATAAAGGATTAAATAGTCTCCCAGTTCCACTTCCAACTTCTAAAATAGATTGTTGCTTATCAATACAAGATTGATAAATCTTCTTATCATCTTTCAAGAAACTATCTTGAGTCATCATCAAGTGATAATAATTTGAGAAATCTTCATCATCATAAAGGTTTTCCACAATGTTTAACTGTCTAGCTCTCTGTCTAAAAGGTTTATAAATTAGTCTCTCAAGCATAACGTTTCAACATCTCCATTACTTGATTTTTCATCACTTGATCAGGGTGCTGTTCATGCTTCATGATAAATTCCATATGCTCCAGAACTTTTTGACTTACTCGGTACAGCTTCCCTTGATTTAAATTATAAGCAAAATAATCAACTTCTGACTCAAATCCTAGCCAAGCAACAGGAGCAGTCTTTTCTAACTTAGCTGGAAGATGACAGGTATTAAAAGGTGATACAAAGGAAACTTGACCGTATTGATTTGAGATTATCGTCAGTAAAGGATAAAGCTGCTTCAACCCTTCACTAATCTCAGTGAACTCTTCTCTTTGCTTTGTTAAAACCATACTGGCTTCATTGACCAACTGATGATAAGTTTGTCCTGAATCACCTATCTTAAGCAACCTTTGGTGATCTAAATAAAACTGTCCTTCTTCAAATACCATAGAATGGAAGGAAGAACTTCCTGTTAAAACTCCATAATCCATGACATACCCCGTCTCAAGCACTTGTCCAGATTGTTGACAAACGGTGAGTCTCTCCATTAGTTCGTCTTCTTGGACACAAGTAAAGATTGAAGCATCAAAAGAATCTAAATCTTTGAGGATGACTGGAAGTGACGGGACTATACTCTCATTATTAGCAATGATGTAAATAGCACTATTCATTGCAAAATAAGGTATCAGCTTTTCATTTTCAGACAAGAAATGAGACAAGTTATCTACATAAAGATGTTTTATCAGGCCTTTCGGTAATTGATACGGATAACTCCCCATATAAGAAGCCATGTAACCATTCTGATAAACTTGTTCAACATTCAAATCAACCAATTGCTGATAATTCGTGTTATTAAAGATAGCCTGTTCTATCTGTTCAACTTCAAAAGTAGATAATAATGTGTCCAACTGGTCTAATTTTACAAGAGACAACGAAATATTCAACTGTTGACCAAGATATTTCACCACACGTCTCAACCGTTCTGATTCTCCAAGAGAAACAAAGATATACTGTTCAAAACCGATGAAATCTAAATAATCGATACAATCGTCGAAGCTTTGATTATCAAAGTCTAAAAAATCTAACACATAGTCATCATTTTTTAAATCCATATCTAATTTTAGAGAATGTAATAATTCACTCTTTTCATAGACAATATTTAAACCAATCATCTTTAATATCTCCTTTATTCTATCCTAGATGATGACTCAACCAATTGGATAACCAAATAGCAGGCATAACAATAACTCCCATATCTCTCCTCTTTCCACTAATTAAATATCATAATAATCTAGCATTATAGAATGATAAAAAATATTCTACAAAATATCTTAGTGACATAATTGATTCCTCCATTAAACTATACATAAAATAACAACTCTGCTTCAAAATTTATTGACCAATAATAAACCATACTGTAAAAATTGTAAATAAGAATGATAGTAGATTTCTCATTATTTACTCTCCTCTTTTATTTTTAATACGTCTTGATTATAAGAAAAAAATAATTAAGAAACAAGGACACCTGTATCCCTATTTCCTAACTATCTTAACTTTATTTTTCTCTAATATCCCTATTTCTTTCTAGTTGTAAATTTTGATAAAGAATTTGATCATCAAGTTCATATGCGAGTGATAACGCTGTATCATATAGAACTGAAGACATCTCAACATTATTTTTAAATATATTATACTTTGCCTCAAGCATTAAAAATACAGGTTTGGCACTATACTGCTGACTTTTTTTAATAATTTCATAACCTTTTTCTACAATATCTAACATTCCTTCATAGGTAGAGTAGCTAACATATATTCCTGCAATAGAAGTTAAAACTCCCAGCAACTCAACATTATAAAGTTCATCACCAACAACTTCTTGCTTCAAAATTGTCTCTCTAATAATTTCTAAATGATAAAAATCAGAAGAATGCTGACACTGCATACAAAAGTAGCTGACTAACAATAGATCATTGAGACTATAAGCTTTCTTCATTAACAGTTGACTAAAGTACTCCTCAAACATAATGTTAACTAGCTCACCTTCACCCGTCATTCTAAAATCCCACATTTTCTCCAGAATATCCAATGCAAATAACTCTTCCTCTGGTAAAACAGCTATATAACTATCATAAATTTCCTCTAATATCTCCATTTTTTGAGCAATACGTTCTGCATCACCATAACTTGGTAGTTTAATCAGTTGATATTTCTTATCCAAATACCCTTGGGGGAGAGCGAGACTATCTTCACCTAGAAAGTAAGCTACACTTTTTCCCAACCGTTTTGCTAGATACTCTAACTTAGGTAAAGTCGGCAAAGAACGTCCTAGCTCAATACGCATGAGTTGTTTGACTGTCAGCTCTTCTTCAGAACCACAGACTTGCTCTCTTGAGAGGTGTTGATACTCTCTTTCATCACGGATACGTTTACCTATTTGCTCCTTTGTAGCCATTGTCGATCCCCTTTCTTTTTTTCATTTTTATTATACCAAAAAATAAAAGAAAGCGCTATCACTTACTCTTAAAAAGACGAATCAAACAGCTTATTCAGTCAAAAAGATCTCATTATAGACATCAACATGAAACTCCTCCACACCAATCAGAAATAGACTGGGAAACTATGTTTCCCAACCTTTCTGATACCTATTTTCACCATTATTTCAGTTTTTCTTACAACCAAATCATATCCCAGCTCAATACGCATGAGCTGTTTCACAGTGAGCTCGTCTTCTAAGCCACAGACCTGCTCTCTCGAGAGACCTTTTGCTTCTCTCGTTTCTCTAATCCGCTTTCCGATCGCTTCTTTTTCAATCATGCTATCACCTCCTTATGTTTATTATATAAAAAAACCTGCTTCTGTCTCAAGCAGGTTCTAACATCAAGATGCCTGACGCTTCATCTTAGGGATCAGCAAGAGGCTAAGTCCAATAAAGATAAACATCCAGACAAAAAGAGCGCCTAAACTAAGCCAATGGCTGCTGAGTTTAAAGGGATTCTCCGCCAAGGCATAGGTCAATAGACCTGTAACAAAGCTGTCGTTGAGGGTTTTCACCAGAGGGCTGGCATCTGAGAGGGCAAACATAGGTAAAAACATAATGAGAAACATGACAGGCATACTGATGACCTGATAGGCCACCTGGTTCTTACTCACTAGCCCGATAAAGAGGTAGAGAAAGACCAGAGCCAAGGCCGTTAAAAGGGAAACCACAAAATAAGACCCGTAATGAGGAACCTGAACGCTCAAGATTAAAGGCACCAAAACCGTGATTAAAATCGCCAAAACCAAGGGGAAAAATAAGGAAGAAAGGATATATTCTTTTTGACTAACACCACTGAGTAAAAGCGTGCGCAGCGTCCGTTTTTCCTTTTCCTCAGCGAGAAGCAAACTCAACGTCCCACCAACTGCTATGCTAAAAGATATCAACAAGGTCAAAAGCAAGAAGAACAATCTCATATCTTGCCCACCGTGATTGAACTCAAGAATCATCCGATAGATACAGGCAAAGATAAAGGGGAATATCACCTGAATGAGAATGGTTTTATTGGATAAAATGATTTGCAGACGCAACCAAACAAGAGCTTGTAATCGTTTAAACATTGAGCTTTCCTCCTGTCAACTGAATGAAAATATCCTCCAAGGTCGGCTCACAAGAGTGAATGGTCAAGATCTCCTCCACATGGCCAAGACTAGATAACTCCTCAAACGGCACACGCTCCTTGTGCCCATCCTTGTAAGCTACTTCGACCGCCTTATCGGTATTGTATTTCTGAATCAAGGCCTGCGGATTTCCCTCTTCAACCAAGCTCCCTTGATTGAGCAGCGCCAAGTGATCACATAAGAGTGTCGCCTCGTGCATATCATGCGTGGTCAAAAAAATGCTGGTTCCTTGCGCCTTTAACTCAAGGAGGAGTTCATGAATACCCCGTGATGTAGAAGGGTCAAGCCCAGAGGTCGGCTCATCCAAAAAGAGAACCGACGGACGATTGATCAGAGCCCGTGCCAGAAGCATGCGCTGTTTCATCCCAGTTGATAACTTTTCTGCCACCTTTTTCTTGCTGTCCAAAAGCCCCACACGCTCTAAAATAGCATCCACATCCACGGTCTTTACCCCGTAAAATTTACTGAAAAAGAGGAGATTCTTTTCCAGCGTCATCTTTTCATAAAAGCCACTGTCTTCTGACACCAGCCCAATGCGTTTGAGATCCTCTGGAGCTAGATCCTGCGAGGACTTGCCAAAGATTAGGGATTCACCCTTATCCGGCAGGAGCTGTCCAGTCAAAATGTTGATGGTCGTGGTCTTTCCAGAACCAGACGGCCCCAAAAAGCCAAAAATCTCTCCCTCACCAATGGCAAAATTCACCCCATTTAAGGCATTTTTGCTTCCAAAAGACTTGCTCAAGTCCCTAACCTCGATGACTGCGGTCATAGGCATTCCTCTTTTCTCTTCAAGATAAATTTATTATAGCATATTTCCTTTGATTATCAAAGTGACTTAGGTGTCATGCTATCATTATAGTTTGAACTTCAAACTACCTTATGTTGTACTGGAAAAAAGAAAAGGAGGCAAGCATGTACGACATCGTCTTAATCCACGGCACTTGGTGTGATGGCTCCGTTTGGGGAGATTTTGCCACCAAGCTAGAAAGCATGAACATCCGCGTCCACACCCCTAGCCTACGTTACCACGACCTGCCCTACGAGGAGGTGACCCAAAAAGTAGGGAGCCTAAGTCTGACCGACTACACGGAAGATTTAGTGACCTTGGTCCAAAGCCTAGACAGACCTCCCCTACTCTTGGGGCATTCCCTAGGCTGCTTACTAGCGCAAATGGTAGCAGAGCGCACACCAATAGCTGGCATGATCTTGATGGGACCAGCCCCAACAGCAGACATCTTTGCTCTCTATCCCAGCATGGTGCGGTGTTTTATCCGCCATTTCTTGCGCTGGGGTTTTTGGAAAAAAGCCATGCCACCATACAAGGAGGAGTTTTTCCGATATTGCCTCAACCAACAGGAGGACAGCCTCAAAGAACCCCTCTTTGCCACGCTAGTGCCTGAGTCTGGTAAGGTCTATACCCAGATGGCTTTCCCCTTTTTTGATAAGAGCCGAGCGGGCTATGTGGATTTCAGCCGCATCTCCTGCCCTGTCCTTGTCATCACAGGCAGCGAGGACAAGATGACCGTCCCTGCCATCGCACGAAAAACCGCCAAAAACTACACCGACTCCGTCCTCGTCTCACTGACTGGCGCAGACCACATGTACGAATCCGGCAAATACCAAGACAAGACCCTCGCCATTATCCATTACTGGCTAAAGGACAAGGGATTTTTGTAATCGACATAACACCAAGCAAAAAAGCTTCTCCTTATGGAGAAGCTTTTTATCAGCTAAAATTAAGCCTTACCTTCTGAACCGAAAACGTCGATACGCTCTTCAACAGAAGCTTGGATTGCTTTAACCCCATCAGCCAAGAACTTACGTGGGTCAAAGAGTTTTTTCTTGTCGTATTCTGCTTCATTAGCTTCATAAGCTGCTGCAAATTTACGAGTTGCGTTAGCAAAAGCGATTTGGCACTCAGTGTTAACGTTGACCTTAGCCACACCAAGTTTGATAGCCGCTTGGATTTGATCATCAGGGATACCAGATCCACCGTGAAGTACGATTGGGAAGCCTGGAAGAGCTTCTGTCAATTTCTTCAAGTGGTCAAGGTCAAGACCTTCCCAGTTTTCTGGGTATGGTCCGTGGATGTTACCGATACCAGCAGCCAAGAAATCAATGCCTGTTTCAACCATTGCTTTAGCGTCTTCGATTGGAGCAAGCTCACCTTTACCGATGATACCATCTTCTTCACCACCGATAGTTCCCACTTCAGCTTCGACAGATACACCTTTAGCATGTGCTTTTTCAACAACTTCACGCGCTTTTTCAAGGTTTTCATCGATAGGAAGGTGGCTTCCATCAAACATGATAGAAGTGTAGCCCACTTCGATACACTCAAGCGCATCTTCGTAGTGACCATGGTCAAGGTGAATAGCAACAGGAACAGTGATTCCCATTGATTCTACAAGGTTTTCAATCAAGTTTTTCGCTAACTTGTAACCACCCATGTATTTTGCGGCACCCATTGATGTTTGGATAAGCACAGGAGCTTTTTTGCTTTCCGCTGCACGCAAGATAGCTTGCGTCCACTCAAGGTTGTTTGTGTTAAATCCACCAACTGCGTAACCATTGTCACGAGCGGCTTGGACAAATTTTTCTGCTGAAACGATTGGCATGTTTCATAGCCTCCTCTAAAATTTTGGGAATTTTTCCCATTACAAGTTCATTCTATCACATTTTTTAGCAAAATTCTAGCCTCAAGACGTTTTGAAAGCGTTTATCTTTTTTGTTTATCTTTGTCGCCACTAAATCAAGACCAACTAAAAGGATAGCTTTGCCCAATCCTTGAGCCAATCGACCATTTCCTGCGGGTTTTCACTAGGAAAGATCTTTTCTTTGACCTCTGGTGAGCAAGTGGTGTCAAAGGTCAAAATCATGCGTCCAGAATGCTCAAATTCTTCCAATAAATCTTGTGGTTTCTTGAAGTAATTCGTATCTAAGTAAAAATCAGCCTGCTCTATCAATCTTTGAACGGTTACCGAAAGCGCCAGAGGATACAAGGTCACATTTTCATACTGAGATAAGCGAATCAACTTGGGTCCCATAACCGTATAAGCTGCGATATGAAACTGAAAGTCAGGTAAGGAAGTAATCAAAAACTCGAGGTGTTCAAACTCCTGACTATCCGTCAAGGTGAAGAAATGATGAGAAAAAACAGCTAAATCCAGTTGCTCATCTACGGGTACCGTCATTTTTTCTTGAATGATAGACCAGTCAAGACCATTGTAAAACCACCAAACCTCTCGCAACCGACTAGCAGAAAAAGTCTTCCAGGGCTTATCTGGCGAGATATAGTGAATAATCAAAGGAAGAGGATCAATCGGAATCTCAAAAATGTCTAACTCATTAAAGGATTGCGCCCCATAATCAAATCCAATCGGAAAATTATAGTTTCCGTCCAACTCCAACCAGTTGCCGTCAAAGAGTTGATTTAAAATGGTTTGATCGCCTTCGTTTACATTTTCCCACTCACGCTCAGTCGTTTCAATCAAGCGCTCAAACAGATTTTCTTCTCTCCATTTGCGGTTATTGACCAAGAGGACACCTGAGTTGAAATTAAGTGTTCGACCATGGAGTGCTTTGACCGCCGCAGCGTAATAATCCCCCAAATCCAAGTCAAACAGATGGGTAATGTCGCCCGTCACCACCAAGTCACTATCCAGATAAAGCACCTTATCTTCCTTCACCAATAAGGGGATAAAATAACGCGCAAATGCCATGTGGTTAATATGGGCAAAACCAGCCGTCCAGTTGGTATTGAGTCTTGGGTCAACCAATTTTTTATCCACCAACTCCACTCCCAAAGGAGCTAGTTTCTCACGCAGCTGATGAAACCACTCTGGTGGAATATCTTGGTTAAACACATAGATTTTCAGACGAGACTGGTGATAACACAGCGATTTGATGGTGGTCTCAATCTGTCTGATATAACCATAATCGCCTGCTAAAACAATCGTTGGCTTTCGTTTTTGGCTCTCTCCCATTTCTTACCGTCTCTTTCTTATTGAGGCTTCTTTCAGATAAGCGATCATCTCTTCTGGATGGTCTTTTGAAAATACCTGATCCACATGCTGCTGATTTTTAACATTGTCAAAAGCTAAGATCGCAAGTCCCTCCTCATGAGCGAGGGCAATCCAGTCCTCCAGCTTATCTGCATGGTTAATATCTAGATACACATCCGCCTGCTTCATTAACTGCTTGGCCCGCCATCTGATGACATGGGGATAGAGTTTCACATTTTCAAAGGTGCTCAATCTCTCCAGCTTATCACCAAAAGGTGTCCAAGCTACAATATGAAAACAAAAGTTAGGAAGAGCCTCCACCAAATCCTTAATATGCTCCAACTCTTGAGAATTGGTCATAATGACACATTCTAGCTCCCAATCCCGCTCAAAAAGCGATGTTAAATCCGCCTGATGATGGCTGATAATCGTTGACCAATCTAGCATAGCATATTGCCACCAAACTTCACGTAAGCGTCCAGATGAGTGAGTGTGCCAAGGCTTGTTTTCATTCAAATAATGCAAAATCGCAGGCAAAGGCTCAAGCGGTATCTCAAAAATAAAATCATGCCCCCAAGCATCCGCTCTGGTGTCAAAGCCAATCTGAAAATTATAGGTATCTTCTAAATGAATCATCTGATGACCGACAATGCGATTGAGAGCCGTTTGATCGCCCTCTGGAAGCGTGGTGTGCTCTTTTTCTGTTAGAGAGACCAACTGCTGGGTGATGCCGTCTTTACGCCAAAGCGCATTGTTCATCAGTAGCACGCCTGAGTTGAACCGCTCCTCTAAACCATAGACCACCTTGGCTGCTGCCACATAGTGTTCACCCAAATCCATCTCCAACAGATCCTTTAGGTTTCGCGTGACAATCACATCCCCGTCCAGATAAAGGGACTTGTCCTCCTTGACAAACTGCGGGATAAAATAGCGGGCATAAGCCATATAGTTGAGGTCAATATCATCTGGTGTCGTCCAGTCCCTATCAAGACCCACATCCAAGAGCTTGACATCCTCCAGTTGACTGCCCATCGCAGCCATACGCTTTCTGGTTGCGATAAACCACTCTTGGGGAATATCTTGATTGAAAATATAAACCTTTATCCCCTTATGATGGTAACAAATAGACTTCAAGGTTGCCTCTAACTGTCTGATATAGCCATAATCACCTGCTAGGACAAAAGCAGGCCGGTCGCTGTGTGTCATCGCTATCTCCTTTATCTTCTTCTCCACTTAGTATAGCAAGAGATAAAGTCCCTTGTCAATCAAACAATGTCTCCCTCTCTTATCCTAGGAAGCCTTACCTTCTTTATCAAAAATAGTAACAAAAAAACCGAGCCAAAGCTCGGTTATCCTCTGCGGAGAGAGGGACTTGAACCCTCACGACCTAAAGCGGTCACAGGATCCTTAGTCCTGCGCGTCTGCCAATTCCGCCATCCCCGCTAACAACATAAACTATTTTATCAGTTTATGTTGATCTTGTCAACCCTATTTCTCATATTTTTTTAAGAAATCATGGATTTTTTGTCGGTAGGCTTCCTTGTCTTGTCCAAAGGTCTTAGAATGGCCTGCTCCTTTAACGATATAGAGTTCTTTGGGAGCTGTGGTGGCATCATAATTCTCATAGACCATCTTAGTCGGAACAAAGGTATCCTTGTCCCCATGGATGAAGAGAATCGGGCGGGTATTTTTAGCTAGCTGCTTGACGCTACTAGCCTCTCCGTAGGTAAAGCCTGCCCGAATCTTGGAAATGGCAGAGACTTCATAGAGAAGGGGAAAAGCAGGGAGGTTATACATGTCCTTGGCTTGGTAGCGCAACTCATCCCAAACACTGGTGTAACCTGCATCTTCAATGATGGTGGTCACTTCCTTAGGAAGCGTCTTTTCACCACTGGCCATCATGACACTCGCTGCTCCCATGGATAAGCCGTAGAGCGTGATCTTGCTATCATGGTCCCTGTCAACGAGGAGGTCTGCCCACTTGATGATGTTCAAGCGATCGTTCCAGCCATAGCCGATGAGCTGGCCTTGGCTATCTCCTGCTGCGATATTGTCTGGCATGAGGACATTGTAGCCTTCTTCGTGAAAGAGCCAGCCATAGACCGCCATTTTTTCCTTGTTACCGCCAAAACCATGCACCACGATAACCGTCTTATGAGTTGGGGTCTGGGCAGGGATATACCAGGCCACTTGTTTTAGCCCTTGATTGGTCATAGTCATGGTCTGTTTGGTCAGCTGGTTAAAGGCCTGTTCCTCTTGATAGAGGGGGTCTGATTTGGCCCTTGGTTTATTGTTAATAAAACTCTTGGTCTCTCTGACTTGTGCCACATGGAAAAAATAAAAACTGGCTGCCACAGAAATGCCAAAAAGCACCAAGACAAGTCCTGTCAACCATTTCATCAAACGTCTTTTTTTCATGCCCCTATTATACCCTATTTTCAAGCGAAATAAAAGAGTTGAGCGTCTATCAACCTCAACTCATCTTATTTTATTTGCTCAAAATCTGCAAGGTTTCAATCAAGTTGTCTTGATGCACTTCAATGCTATCACCTGTCGCTTTAATCTTGACTTCGACAATACCGTCTGCAGCTTTTTTACCGACCGTCACACGAATTGGCAGACCAATCAAATCACTATCTGAGAATTTTGAGCCGACCCGTTCATTGCGATCATCGGTCAAGACATCATAGCCAGCTGCCATCAAGTCTTTTTCGACCGCTTCAGTGAGGGCTTGACTCGCTTCGTCCTTGACATTGACTGTAATCAAGTGTACGTCAAATGGTGCCAACTCTTTAGGGAAGTTAATACCCCAAGCGTAGCGATACTCACCTTTTGGTGTCTTGGTGACAAAGAGTCTTGCGTGTTGCTCGATGATAGCAGAGAGAATCCGGCTGACCCCAATCCCGTAAGAGCCCATAATCATCGGAATCGCCTTACCATTTTCATCCAAGACCATGGCTCCCATGCTTTCAGAATAGCGAGTGCCGAGCTTAAAGATATGCCCAATCTCGATACCACGCGCAAACTGCAAGGTTCCTAGACCATCAGGCGATTGTTCTCCCTCACGCACTTCTCTGATGTCCACATACTCTGCCTTAAAATCACGCTCTGGATTGACACCCGTCAAATGATAACCATCTTCATTAGCTCCAGCTACGGCATTGCGGCTGTTTTGAATCTTGCGATCCGCCACGATACGGATATCTTGCGACAGCCCCACTGGTCCAAGGGAACCAAAGCCTGCGCCAAAGACACTCCTAGCCTCTTCTTCGGTCGCTGGCTCTAAGAAATCGGCACCGAGATAATTTTTCAATTTGACATCATTGACCTGATCATTCCCCACCAAAAGTGCCACAACAGGTTTTTCGTCCGCCATAAAGAGCAGAGTTTTGATGGTGTTTTCTTCTGCGACCTCTAAAAAGGCGGCAACTTCGTCAATGGTATGGCAATCAGGTGTTGCGACCTTGACTAACTCTTCTTCTGCTACCACCTTGGTGCTTGGTGTAAAGGCATCTGTTGCCATCTCTAGATTGGCGGCATAGGAAGAGCCATCTGAATACACTACCGTGTCTTCACCAGATACCAACCAAGAGGTCAACTCTTTCTTAATAGCTTCTAAAACATCTTCTGGAAGCTCATCAAAAGAAGCGATGGATTTGTCTAGAACCACCCAACGATCCAAGTCCGTCCGCTCAGGCGTGATCGCCATAAACTCTTGACTGTCTTTACCACCCATGGCACCGCCATCACCGATAATGGCCTTGAAATCTAGGTCCGCACGGGTAAAAATCGCTTCATAAGCCTTACGGTAATCCTCGTAAGTCACATCCAAGCTATCATAGTCTTGGTGGAAGCTATAACCGTCTTTCATGATAAATTCGCGGGTGCGAAGCAGACCATTTCTAGGACGTTTTTCGTCACGGTATTTGGACTGGATTTGGTAGAGGTTGAGCGGTAGTTGCTTGTAAGATTTGACCGCATCACGCACTAAAACTGTGAGGGTTTCTTCATGTGTCGGGCCTAAGATAAAATCAGACTGATCGCGATTTTTAAGCTTATAGAGATCTTCACCATAAGTCTCATAACGCCCACTCTCACGCCACAAATCCGCAGTCAAAAGCGCTGGTGTCAGCATCTCGACCGCTCCGATTTTTTCAAACTCTTCTCGCATGATGGTCTTGAATTTCTCAAGTGTGCGATGAGCCAGCGGTAGATAAGCGTAGATTCCTGCTGAGACTTGGCGGACATAGCCTGCTCTTAGCATGAGCGCATGGCTAATCACTTGTGCATCGCTTGGCATTTCGCGAAGCGTTGGGATAAGCATTTTACTTTGTTTCATAAATCAACTTCCTTTTCCTTATGGTTTAAAAAAATGTACGAATAATATCATTCCAAGTGACTGCCACCATCAATACTAGCATGATGGCAACCCCTGCCAGGGTGACATAAGTTTCTGTTTCCTGCTTGAGCGGCTTTCTTCTGATGGCCTCCAAAATATTGAGGACAATCTTTCCACCGTCTAGGGCTGGAATGGGAATGAGGTTAAAAATACCAAGGTTAATAGACAGCATGGCCAAAAGATTCAACACCTGCACCAAACCTTGCTTGGCTGCGGTATTACTCATCTGATACATGGCAACCGGACCGCCCAGCTTATTAAGATTGGGGTGGGTGATGAGATCTCTCAGAGCATTGATAATGGCAAAGGCACCGTTTGCCGCCATCTCAAATCCACCGCTAATCTTGTTCCAAAAGCCTGTTTTAAGACCAGGGAGAGCGCCGATGAGAAAAGTCCCCTTGACCTTTTGGGGTGTGACCTTCACGGTCTTGTCCTGTCCTTTTGAGTCCACCTCAACAGGGATGCTCTCGCCTTCCTTGAGGTTAGCTGTGGTCTTATCCACTGCATTTGAGAGGTCCTCCCAGTTGGTAATCTTGTAGGAGCCAATTTTTAAAATACGGTCATCATTTTTCACACCAGCCTGAGCCAAGGCACCGTCTGGTGTCACTCGAATCTGATTGGTCGAAAAATCCTGCACACCACCTTGCACAAAGGCGAGGAGGATAAAGATCACAATCCCTAAAATAAAGTTATTCAGAGGCCCTGCAAAGTTGGTGATGAGCCTACCTGCGACACTGGCATTTTGATACTGCACATCAAGCGGCGCAATCCGAAGCTCCGTGCCGTCCTCCTCGACGATAGTGGCAGCGTGGTCAACTGAGTAGGTCTTTTCTTCATCAAGGACCAGTCCAGTAATGGTGAGCTTGTCCTCTAGGTCATAATGCAAGACAGACATGGGAAGGCTACGTTGATCGACCTGTTTTTGAGACAGATTGATTCGTGTGACCACACCAGCGTCATTTAAGGTCAGACTCGCTGGTGTTCCCGTCTTAATCTCGACCTTGTCATCGCCCCAGCCAGCCATGCGCACATAACCGCCCAAAGGCAGGATACGAATGGTGTAGAGCGTGCCGTCCTTGTCCCTATGGGAAAAAATCTTGGGACCCATTCCAATGGCAAATTCACGCACCAAGATTCCTGAACGTTTGGCAAAGTAGAAGTGACCAAATTCATGCACCACAACCACCAGCCCAAAAATGATAATAAAGGTTAATACTCCAAGCATATCCTTCTCCTTTTCCTAAAACAAGCCAAAGAAATGCATGATAGGAAAAACAAAAATCATGCTGTCAAAGCGGTCCAAAACCCCACCATGACCAGGAATGAAGCGGCCAGAGTCTTTGACGCCAAAATGACGCTTCAAAGCACTTTCAACCAAGTCCCCCATCTGAGCTGACATGCTAAAGAACAGCACCAATAATAGCATCACAAAGAAAGGATAAGGCGCATAAACGGATGGGTCAATCAGCATAAAAATCAAAGACACCACTAGGGCAGACACCATGCCGCCAAGACTTCCTTCGATGGTTTTATTCGGCGAAACCGCAGGCATCAGGTGGCGCTTGCCGATTCTACGTCCAACCGCGTAAGCGCCGATGTCAGTCGCCCAAACGATGAAGAGGACCAACAAAACCTTGTCAAAACCAGCCATACGCGCCAAAACGAGATTTTGAAAACCAATACCCACATAAAAACTGCCAGCAATCGCAAAGGTCGCATCCTCAAAAGAGTAAGTCTCATGGTTAAAGACCGTTCCCATAAGCAGGAGAAAGACCACCAAGGTATAGGTCGCTAAGCTCCCATCCACGGGCAAAAAGGCAAGATAAGATGACAAGGGAAGGGTCAAGACAAAAGCCCCTAGCATGGCTAGTATTCCCTCAAAAGTAAAGGGCTCCAGCCCCTTCATCCGAAAGAGTTCAAACACCCCAATAACCGCTAAAATCCCTGCTAAAAGATGGAAGAAAATCCCACCAAGTCCTAAAAAAGCAAGAAAAATCACACCAGCTATGGTTCCATAAATCACACGTTCTCTCACAATTTAACCTCCTTTTACACCCCACCAAAACGGCGCTTTCTCTGACCAAAAGCCACAAGAGCCTCTCTAAAAGCCGCCTCATCAAAGTCCGGCCACAAGGTGTCTGTGAAATACAACTCGCTATAAGCTGACTGCCAAGGCAAAAAGTTACTCAAACGCAACTCACCACTGGTCCTGATAATCAAGTCAGGATCACGGTAATCCTTTGACAAAGTAGCGGTTTCGAGATAATCTCCCACCAGATCCTCATCGATTTGATTAACGTTCAAAGCACCTTCTTGCACTTCACGGACGATTTTATGGATAGCCGTCACCAGCTCCGCACGTCCGCCGTAGTTAAGGGCAAAGTTCAGCACCAAGCCAGTATTGTCCTTGGTCACCTCCATAGCCCTCTCAAGAGCAGACAAAGTCGCTTTAGGAAGAGCTGAACGATCACCAATGACTGCAATCTTCACCCCATTTTTATGAAGTTCCGGCACATAGCGGTCAAAAAACTCGACCGGTAAATTCATGATAAAGGACACCTCATCCTTGGGACGTTTCCAGTTTTCCGTTGAAAAAGCATAGACCGTCAAGACCTTGACACCTTGATTAGCCGCCTCAATCGTGACCTTTTGCAGAGCATCCATCCCTGCCTTATGCCCAAACACACGAGGTTTCAAGCGCTTCTTAGCCCATCTGCCGTTGCCATCCATGATAATCCCAACATGAACGGGAATCAACGGATTTTGTATTTTTTGTCTCGTTAATGGTATCATAATATTTCCTAACAATTGTTCCTATTCCTTTTATTTTACCATAGATGACCCCTTTTTGACTAGTTTTATCAGCTTTCTCCTTGAATGAAAAGTTCCAGCAAGGTTTCCACTTCTTTTCCTTCGTCTTTTATGTTTGAAAAACTGAGTCAAATCTTGCTTAGTAGTTGTCGTTAAACTGTTTTTAGCGGTTGATTTTAGGGTTAGGCTTTTCAATCTGATACATGTATCAATGAGACTCACCATTTCAGGAAGTAGCCCTTTCTCAGCATGTGATGAACAGAATAACCGGCATAGAGAGGTTATAAGCGATGTAGAATTTTTCCACTCCCAATGAGTAGCTTTTTTATGATTAAGCCCTTCCACAGACCAAAAAAGAAGCTAACACGTGCTAGCTACCTTTTTTCCTTATTCTTTTTTATCTGCCACTTCTTCAACAACGACTGCTTCTTCGACTTCACCAGCATCTGTGACAACTGCTTCCTCGATGACTTCAACAGCCTCAGCTTTTTTCACCACGCGCTTAATGGCTCCGAGTTCAAAGGTGAGGTAAACCCCGTCCACGTCAAGGTCAACCGTGTTATTCTCCAAATTCACCGCATCAACAGTCGCATACATCCCACCGATGGTCACGATCTCATCGCCTTTGCCCAGTTTACTGCGTTCTTCTTGCGCTTTTTCAGCTTGTTTCTTTTGTTGACGTTGCATCACGACAATCATCACGACGACAAAACCAAACATCACCAATGTCATTAAATTCATAGTATCCTCCTCGATATCTGTCATCTTCACGGTTTACTTTTAGAACGAAGCAACTCACAGCAGGCATAACTTGAAGTTAAACAAGGCGAGTGAACAACGTTATAAAAGATAAACGGCAAAGACTTCTAGCTTCTAATATATCAAAATTCCCTCGGTCTTTCAAGGGAATTTGCGTTTTTCTTTACAGGCTATCAAAGATATTGCCGATCTCAACCTGAACATGGTTGGTTTTCACATCGATTTGTGACACCTTCAAGAGAGCTTGATAATCCAAATCCCCATGTTCTTCTAGCGTATTGACCGCAAAGACAGCGACTCCAGCTAGTGAGCTATCAAACTCCTTTAAAAGACTGGTCATCCCTGTGATGGTCCCTCCACCTTTTAGGAAATCGTCCACAATCAAGACGCGACTGCCCGGTTTGAGACTGCGCTTAGCTAGAAACATCTTTTCAATGCGATCCCCAGCAGAGCCACTGGCATAGTTAACGGAAACCGTTGAGCCTTCTGTAATCTTGAGGTCACGACGCACAATGACAAAAGGCACATTGAGCACATCTGCCACGGCATTAGCAAGCGGTACGCCCTTAGTTGCAACGGTCATCACGGCATCGATGGTTTCATGACGAAAACTCCGAGCGATAATCCGTCCCACCTGCTTCAAAATGGTCGGGGTACTCAACAAATCCGAGAGATAAATATATCCCCCAGGCAAGATCCGATCACTCTCAGATAAGCGCTTGCGCAAATCCTCTAGCACATCATAGGCCTCTTCTTTTGAGATGGTTGGGGTAAAAACTACCCCGCCACTAGCACCTGTCACCGTTTCGATATGACCGATGCCACCTTCTTCAAAGGCTTTTTTGATAATGCTCACGTCCTCTGAAATCGATGACTTGGCGGATTCATAGCGTTCAGCAAAATAACTTAAACTGGTCAACTGGTAAGGATGGTTGATGAGGTAATGGGAGATAACGACCATCCGTTCGCTTCTTCTTAATTTCATAACAAGCAATCACTTTCTAGTTCTTTTCTTGTTATTATACCATATTCTCCACAAAAAGCGAACATTTTTTCTGAAAAAACTAAAATTTTTCGTTTTATTTATCCATCTTTGGCTTGTAGAAGAAACGGTTGTCTAGTGGAAAGACCCGTGGGGTCATCTCGCCTTCATCCACCCGTGAAAGGGCTGTCGTCATCATCATCATTTCCGCATCGATGTTATCAATCATGTGAAGAATCTCGGCTTCCATCACATGAGGACGCACTGGACTCCCATACTCGAGCTGCCCATGATGGCTGAGAACCATGTGTCGGAGTAGTAAGATTTCTTCCTTATCTTCATCCAGACCAAGGGCTAAAACAGCCTTGGTGATTTCTTCATTGACCAAGGAAATATGACCAAGCAGATTGCCCTTTAGGGTGTACTCGGTCTGATCTGGGCCAGAAAGTTCCAAGACCTTGGCCAAATCATGAATCATAATCCCAGCAAAGAGCAGGCTTTTATTGAGGTCTGGATAAATATCTCCGATGCTATCTGCTAGGCGCACCATGGTCGCTGTGTGATAGGCTAGACCTGCCTCAAAAGCATGATGGTTGGTCTTTGCAGCTGGATAGGTGAAAAAGGCCGCCTCATGCTCACGATAGAGGTAACGCACAATCCGTTGCAGGGTGGCATTCTCAATCCGAAACAACATCTGTTCCAGATAGTCACGCACCTCTTTGGGATTGACAGGAGGTTTTTCCTTAAAATCACTCGGATCAGACGGCTCGCCCTCTCTTGGCAAACGCAGGCTAATCTGATTGACCTGAGGAGTGCCGTTATAGGTTTCTCTTCGTCCCTTCATAAAGACCACTCGACCCGCCGTAAAACTCTCAATATTATGCGGCTGAGCGTCCCAGAGGTTGCCGTTGATTTCCCCCGTCCTATCTTGAAATGTTAGAGCGAGGTAATCCTTACCTGCTCTGGTCTTTCTCACTTCAGCTGACTTGATCAGGTAAAATCCTTCAAACAGCTCATCTTTTTTCATTTGTTTAATCTTCATCGTCCTCTCCCATCTGACCTAGAGCGCGTAGTTGTCTCCAGTCCTCTCCTTGGTAGTCTTCTGCTTGTTCCAGCGCTCGAAGAATAGCCGTGGTTCTTGTCGTCATAAGGCTATCAAGGCTAGTGCTAGCAGTCTGGAGTTGCTTTTGGGTCTTAGCCAAGAGACCGCCAAATTTTCCAAACTCTGTCTTGACCTGCCCTAACAGCTGGCTAATATCCGCCGCATTTTTTTGAATGGTCAGGGTCTTAAAACCAAGAGACAGCGCATTTAGGAGTGCCGCTAAAGTGGACGGCCCTGCCACCACGATCTGCTCCTCACGTCTAAGCCCGTCCATAAAGGCAGCATCCCTCACCACCTCAGCGTAGAGGCTTTCCGTCGGCAAAAACAAAATCCCAAAAGTCGTCGTTTCTGGAGGATTGAGGTATTTCTTTTGAATATCCTTAGCAAACTGTTTGACCCTAGACAGCAAAACCTTGCGCTCTTTCGCAATTCTATCTTTATCCCCGTCCTCATAGGCCTCTTCTAAGCGGTAATAGGGATCCATGGGAAACTTAGCATCAATGGGCAGATAGACTGGCCCTTCCTTGTTTTCCCCAGGGAGTTTGATGGCATACTCCACCCGCTCTCTAGATCCGGTCACGGTTGAAAATTCTCGCTCATATTGGTTAGGTGCCAGCATATCTTCGATGATTTGTCCCAACTGGATTTCACCCAAGATGCCTCGGGTTTTACTGCCAGACAAGACCTTGTTGAGCGAGCCAACATCACGCGCCACGACCTGCATCTCACCCAGCCCCTTATTGACACTTTCAAGTTGCTTAGAAACGGTTTCAAACGAGGTCTGAAGGCGCCGTTCTAGACTTTCTTCTAGCTTTTCTTCCACCGTTCGCCTCATCTCCTCAAGGCGCTTTTCATTGCTGGTCTGCAAGCGATCCACCGCTTCCATAAGGCTTTGCTGGATACGGTCCAAGCGCTGATCACTCACGTCACGCTGCTTGGTCAGCTGCTCTTGCAGGGTCTCTTTCAAATCAGAGACTTCTTGATAGACATCGCGTTGTAAGTGGTTCAACTGAGTCAAAATCGCCAGCTCCTGCTCTTTGTTGCCTTTTTCTAGTTGATAGGTCAACTGTTCAGACAAATTGTCGGCATGATTATCGAGAATATCAGACAGAGCTTTTCTCGTTTCTTTTTGCTCCTGAAAGAGAACAAATATCCCTCCTAGTCCCACCAAGACCAATAGAAAAATAAGCCACAGCATTTCCTATCTCCTATCCTTACTTTGAATGATGACCACATAATCCGCCATCACCTCTAAGTCGATGGGCTGATTGATAAATTCATTACTACCATAGGATTTGCGACTAAAAAAATTACGCTCATCCATCTCATACTTGGCGCCTTTGATAAAGACCTTGCCCCCTTCTGGCATAAAAGAGACATAGGTCATCCCAGAAATAGGCAAAATGCTGTGCTGCCCTCTGGGTTTAAAAGTCACATGATTTTGCTGGTCAACCAACTCGATTTGCTCCAGATAAGGAAATAGCCCCTCATGGCTCGGCAAAAAAAGATTGGACAACAAATGGTCTAACCGGCCACCAAAGGCGGAAAATACCGTCACTTGGGCTGTCGGAAAACGCTCAAAAACGATTTGAAGCGCCAACTCCGTGTCCGTATCTGCCTTTTCAGCAGGCGAGGTCAAAACTTCACCTGCTTTTTCTTGCAACAAAGCCCACTCGTCCTTTGTCACAGAGTCAAAGTCTCCCACAGCCAAATCCAAGGGAAGCCCCGCCTCTAAAAGACGAAGCCCCCCTCGGTCAACCCCAACCATGACATCAAAAGCGCCATCAGGGGCTTGAAAGGTACCGCCAGCGACCACCGCCACTCTAATCATGTAGCGCCTCTCTCAAGCGCGCCACCTGAGCATTGAGATCGCCCTTAAAGACATAAGAGCCCGCCACAAAAACGTTGGCTCCAGCAGCCTTAGCCAGCTTAATAGTTTCATGGTCAATGCCACCATCGACCTCGATGTCAAAGGA
Source organism: Streptococcus sp. STR1/CE/0325 (assembly GCF_055386095.1). Classification (NCBI taxonomy): domain Bacteria; kingdom Bacillati; phylum Bacillota; class Bacilli; order Lactobacillales; family Streptococcaceae; genus Streptococcus; species Streptococcus sp. STR1/CE/0325. The sequence goes on from NZ_AP045018.1 coordinate 1,775,586, forward strand.
AAGATTTCTTTCTTTCCTCAAAGCCGCAACCCGTCTCACCTTATCTAGCGTTTCTGGGATAAAGGCCTGCCCACCAAAGCCAGGATTGACCGTCATGATCAAGACCTGATCCACCAAGTCTAAGACAGGCTCTAGCATGGCAACAGGTGTCCCTGGATTGATGACCACGCCAGCCTTCATGCCAGCTTTTTTGATTTTTTGCAAAGCCCCGTGAATGTGACGCGTCGCCTCAACGTGAATGGTCATAATATCTGCCCCAGCTTGAGCCAAAGCCTCCACATAACGCTCCGGATCCACCACCATCAAATGGCAGTCAAAGACCAACTTGCTGTGCTTGCGCATACTAGCTACCACATCTGCTCCAAAACTGATATTGGGCACAAACTGCCCGTCCATCAGATCGATATGGACATACTCTGCTCCAGTTTCTTCGATGCGGTGCAATTCTTCGGCAAAATGCGCATAATCGGCGGCAAGAATAGAGGGTGCAATTTTATTTCCCATAAGCTGACCTACTTTCTTTTTAATACTTTTTTATAGGTTTCCCTACGATTTTCAATTTCACTCAAGAGTTGGAGATAGTCATCATAACGAAAAGCAGCAATCTCTCCAGCCTCTGCTGCGGACTTGACCGCACAAGCTGGCTCATGCGTGTGGGTGCAAGACCTAAACTTGCAATTAGCGGATACTTTTTCAATATCCACAAAAGCGCTATTCAGATCAGGGGCTGTTTTGACCTCATAGTCTAGGGCGCTAAAGCCCGGTGTGTCGGCAATCAAACCACCATGCACATGATAGAGCTTCACCATCCGTGTAGTGTGACGCCCGCGTCCCAGACTATCTGAAATCTCTCCTGTTTCAAGCGCCAAATCTGGCGCTATTTTGTTGAGCAGAGTCGATTTTCCCACCCCTGTTTGCCCCATGAAAACGGTGATCTTATCCTTGAGATAAGGCAGTAAATCCGACATCTGGGTGATAAAAGGATAGCCCATAGCCTCATAGACCGCCGCATAAGCCAAAAGAACCTCTTCATCTTCCAGCAAATCCATCTTACTGATGTAGATGATGGGGTGAATGTCCTTGTACTCCAACAAGACCAAAAAACGATCCAAAAGATTGGCATTAAAATCAGGCTCTCTAGCACTCATAATGACCACTGCCTGATCGACATTGACAATAGGAGGTCGCACCAAAGCATTCTTTCGCTCATGAATGGCAAGAATGTAGCCTTCTTGCGGATTTTCCGCAGAAAACTCCACCAAATCCCCTACATAAGGAGTTTTCCCCTTCTTTCTAAAATTTCCTCTGGCACGCGTGCGGTAAATGACCCCCTCACATTCTACATCATAAAAACCAGCCAAAGCCTGAATAATCTTTCCCCTCATAAGATACAAAGCCCAGCTAACGGACAAAGAAAAATTAGGAAATCAGACCAAGAACGACTGACGTTCTAGGATGATTTATCTATTTTTCAAAGACCGTAGGGCGTGTCCATTTCCTTTCTAAGATGCAAAGTCGCGATTTGCGTCAGCAAAATTTTCGATGAGAAAAAAGGAAGTTTAACGACGAAACCACAAGTTCAAAGGAAAACTTATCTTTTTCTCGAAGAAAATAGCGACGTGTTCAATTCATAAGATACAAAGGGCGTTAAGGAATCCGTAAGAAAATAGGGGCAGCGATGAAGACGACTGGCGTCTAAGAGCTGAACTCTTTTTCTCTAGGATTTTAGCCCGTGTTCAGTTACAATAAGATACAAGAGAGCGTTTCGCATTCCCAAAAACTTCAAAAGAAAAATAGGAGGTTTTGAAAAAGTCCCAAAGACTGTTAAAAAATCTATCTTTTTTTGAAGTAATTAACTCCGTATTACACGAGAAAGAAAATAAGCGACTTTGATCTTTTAAAGGATAAAATCTTACTTTTTTTCCGACCTTCTTTAGCGCTCTCATAGCTTCATTATATCATATTTTCCGCACATTTCCCTCTTGAAAGAGTTGGAAAGTCCATCAAAAAAGCCAGCCTACACGACTGTAAACTGACTAGGCTATATATTTTAGCTCAATCCTTGCTCTAAAAGAGCATCTGCCAAACATCCAAATTCCTCAATTGACAAGGCTTCACCCCTTGCTGTGGCAGCAATCCCAGCCTTCTTTAAAGCCTGCGTCAACTTTTCTTTGACCTCATCGCTCTTTCCAAAAAGGGCTAGAAGGTTATTCCAAAGAGTTTTTCTACGTTGCGCAAAAGCTGCCTTTGTCACCTTGAAAAAGAAATCCTCGTCCTTGACAAAGACCAAAGGCTCGGCTCTTCTGGTCATTTTTAAAATAGCAGAATCCACATTTGGCGCTGGAACAAAGACCGTGCGTGGCACGATAAAAGCGACTTTTGCCTCCATGAAATACTGCACAGCAATGGAAAGACTGCCGTAAGCCTTTGTTTTAGGATGGGCTGAGATGCGATCTGCCACTTCCTTTTGCATCATGACGACAAACTCACTAAAAGCCACACCACTTTCTAAAAGGTGCATGAGAATCGGTGTCGTAATGTAGTAAGGCAAATTCGCCACCACCTTGATGGGAAGGTCTGGCTGTTTAAACTCGTTTATCCGACTTTTGAGGTCTGCTTTTAAAATATCCTCATTAACGACACGCACATTGTCAAAATGCCCCAGTGTCTCTGATAAAATGGGAAGCAAACGGTCATCAATCTCAAAAGCCATGACCTCAGCTGCTTTTTCTGCTAGAAACTCCGTCAAAGCTCCGATACCTGGTCCAATCTCAATGACGTTGACTTTCTCGTCAATCTCAGCTGTTTCTACAATCTTTGCTAAAATATTGCCATCGGTCAAAAAATTCTGCCCGAAGGACTTTTTAAACGTGAACCCATGACGCTCTAAAATCGCTCGGGTTCTTGTCATATCTGAAATCCGCATGTTTTTCCTTTATCTTTCTTTTTCTCTTTACATCTGCTTCAAGCGTAAAATACTGCTAGCCTTTCGCATGGTTGCCGTGATTTGAAGTTTCTTTTCCAAAAAATTAGTATTAAGCCGTTTTTTCTTAGCTTCTTTTGGCAGATAGAGGTAGAGGCACTCACTACCTGTGTGAAACTCTTCCTCACCAAAATCGGACTTAGCTAGCTCATTTAGCTTGTCTTTATCAAGACAAGCATTCGTAAATACCAAATGAACCCGAGAAACATCGTAAGACTCCCCAAAAGGATTTTCAAAGAGAGCTCTTTCCAGCTGCGCTGGGCTTTTTACAATCACCGCCAAATCTGCCCCAATTTTTTCTTGAATGGTATCATGAATCAAGCGAGAAAGACCGTCATCGTCTAAATCCGTTTCACAAACAACATTGCCACTTTGAATATAGGTTTTTACGTTTTCTAGACCTGCTTGAGTCAAAATCTCCACCAAGTAGGACATCTTAGGGATGCGATTTTTCCCAGTTGGGGTCACACCACGCAAGAGTGCAATTTTTTTCATGCTCGGTATCCTTCCATCACGCTTTCAACTTCCTCTAAGGTCATACCAAAGAGTTTGAGCCGTTTAAGGAGATTTTTGCCGTTACAGTAGCCGATGCGTAAGGTTTCTCCTAGAAATTCCCTACGCTTTCTGCTATCTTCTGCTAACACCAAGCCTAGACGGATCAGATCGCTTTGTGTGATGTCAAAAACGTCCTCTTCCTCAAAAGGTACGGTCACGCCACTCAAGGCTTTTTCCAAATCATGAAAAGAAGCATGCTCCACCCCCAAAGAACGACCCTTGGTCTTAGACTTAGGCACTGCCTCGTCTTGCCTTAAAAAAGCATGCTGAACACTTGGCACTGCCTGCATGATTTTCTTACGAATACGCTCGCCATTATAGTCTGGATCGGTAAAAACGATGACCCCTCGCAAGTCATGGAGTCTTTCGATCCTCTCCAAATCCTCCTCAGAAATGGCAGACCCCCTCGTCTCATAGGTCTCCACATCGTAGAAACGCTTGAGATTTATGGTATCGTCTTTTCCTTCCACCACGATGATTTGAGAAATTTTCGGTTTATTTGCCAAGACCAAACACCTCTAGCGCATTTTGATAAGTGGCAACTGCCACAGTTTCTACCGGTAAAGCTCGTAAATCTGCGATTTTTTCCACCACATATCTAGTATAGGCAGGACGGTTCTCACGTCCCCGTTTAGGAACGGGGGCTAGGTACGGGGCGTCTGTTTCGACCAAGATTTTATCCAAAGGCAGATGAGTTGCTGCCTCTTGCACATCAAGGGCTTTTTTAAAAGTGACGACACCTGAAAACGAAATCAGCATGCCAAGCTCTATAAAGCGCTCTGCCATTTCTAAAGAACCTGAAAAAGAGTGCATAATGCCACCACGAGGCCCCACGCCTTCGCTTTTGATGATGTCATAGGTGTCTTCAAGAGCCTCTCTCGTATGCACCACAAAGGGTAGATTCAACTCTTTAGAAAGCGCTATTTGACGGCGAAACACGCGCTCTTGTGTCGCCTTATCCGCTGTCATCCAGTGGTAGTCTAGCCCAATCTCGCCTAGCGCCACCACCTTAGGATGACAGAGCTTCTCTAAAAGGTAGCGCTCCACCCTATCGTCATAAGTGCCTGCCTCGGTCGGATGCCAGCCAATCGTAGCATAAAGCTCAGGATAAGTCTCCACCAAAGACAAGGCACGCTCAATCGTTGGCTCATCAAACCCCACGATATTCATACGTGTCACGTCCATCTCACGCGCAAAGGCAATCTCTTCTTGTTCTCTTTTGCTAAACTCTTCCACATTCAAGTGGGTATGGGTATCAAAAATCTGCATGCCAACCTCCTGTGTCTGTTGGTATTATTATAGCATAATACACATCAATATTTGACACAATACTGCAGAAATTCGGTCCTATAATTCCTGTAGTGGGTAACCCCACTCTCTGGAGATTATAGGGCCTTTTGAGTGTAGAAAAAAGTCCCATATCATCTATAATGAAAGCAACCAAACCATCATTAGAAAGACGACCATGGAACAATTCAATTTTATCACAGACCTACTCGGAATAAAAGACACTACCGTCACTATTTTAAAACTTTTCGATACTGGCAGGCACAAGGAAATCATCGCTAAATTGAACTATCCTGCTCCAAAACGCCAACATTACCAAGCTCAAATGGTTAAATCTGACTGCCAGAAAGCGTCGCTTTCGCTGTCGTGACTGCGGGAAAATGACGGTTGCTGAAACATCTCTGGTTAAGAAAAATCACCAAATTCCTGCTATCGCTGAAAGCCTAGCCGTATCAACATCAACCGTCATCCGAAAGTTAAAAGAGTTCCAATTTAAGATAGACCTGAACTGGATTCCAGAAAAAATGTCTCGGGACAAGTACAGCTTCAAGAAGGGGGAAATGAGTTTCATTGCACAAGATTTTGAAACCAAGAAAATCATCGCCATCTTCCAAAACAACCGCCAAACCTCCATCAAGAACCACTTCTACAAGTACCCGATAAAGATTCGCAAACAGGTCAAAGTTATCACGGTGGATATGTCTATCAGTTACATTCCCATTATAAAACGGACCCCGCTTTCTCATTTCTAAGCTCGGACTAAACTAGAATTACCATCATAAAGCAATTTGACAAGCAATTCCTCCCCCATCGCGCGCTTAAAAATCTATCTGATGATTTTCTCTAGCATCGTATAGAGCTCTAAATATGAAAAAATCATCTGGTGTAGTTATTTTTATATTTTCATACGGTCCATTAACCACGTGCAAGGAGTGTCCATAATGTCTCATCATGGTACAAGAATCGATAAAATTATCTATTCCTTCATCAAGTGCTTTTTTATGGGCATTTAAAATATCAGCTAACCAAAAACTCTGAGGTGCTTTCGCAAAGCGAGAGTGTTCACGACTAGGAACTTCATTGATTTTATCCGTATCATTTACTAACACCACAGTTTCCTTAGCAACTGTACAAGTAATTGCATTTCCTTTTAAACAAACAGATGAAATATTATCTGAAATCGTCTCACTATTTATAAGAGGACGTACGCCATCATGTATTAAGACAAGGTTGTCGTTGAGTCCATAATGTTCCTCAGCAGCTAGTAGACCGTTGTAAATCGATAACTGTCCCGTCTTTCCTCCTGGAACAATCTTCACAATTTTATCTAAACGATGACGATATTTCATCTCTTCCATATATGGAATCCATTCTTCAATGCAAACCACCACAATCCCATCTATATTTGGATGCCGCTCAAATAATTCAATTGTATGCACAATAATTGGTTTACCATGTACTAATAAAAACTGTTTAGGCTTATCTTTGGAATTCATTCTAGTACCTGATCCGCCTGCAAATATCACTGCTATATTCATTATTATTTCCTCTCTTCATTCACTACAATTCTATTTTATAGGCTGCATGAAATTCTCTTTTATCTTCTGGTGGTATCATCATATAATCACCATAAAGATTGGACAAATAACGATCATAATGTTTAGGTATAGAAACCTCATAACCACAAAATATTCCTGTCGTTAGCTCTGTAAAAACTTCTCTAGTAAATATTTCTTTCTCATAACTAGTTCCTGAAGGAATTCCTAACAAACTTGACTGTTTTCTAGTATGAGATAAACGCTCACACATCCACAAATAAAAGTGAATACCACCTAAATGGCTAAATAGCTTTCCGAGTCGTTTTCTTAATTGATAATAACGATGTAATTCCTTGTCTTTTTTGGCTGCATGTTCAATGACAGGTGATGGATATAGATAATCAATACAAGTGCTGGAACATTTATAAGCCATATTATATATGAAACCTTGAATTTTTCTAACAAAAGCATTCTGAGGCATATCTTCTACAATAAACACATCTATAAACAACATACTAAACGCATTCATACCAGCATTAGCAACTTCTAAATAAGTAGTTCCTTTTTTATAAATTTTAGGAGATTTGTAAAAATAATTCTTATCAAACAAAGGTTCTGCCAATAAATAATCAGCTGAATATTCTTGTTGAAGAATCACTTTCAATTTCTCATACTCGGATCGTAACATCATAATATCAATATCATCATCCCAAGGAATAAATCCTTTATGACGAATCGTTCCTAGCAATGACCCTCCTGCCATCATATATTGAATATGATGTTCGTCACATACTTTCTTCACATCTAAAAACATCTGTAATAATTCACGTTGCAAATGTTGAATCTGATTTTCATTCAATCTATACTCTGCAAAACATTTTGAATAGAGTTCTTTACTAGACTTCATTGATATAACTTATTCCCTTTCACATCAGTCTTTTTATTATCACAAACTCGCAGTCTATCTAAGTGGTCTTTGAGTTAAATCTTTCTTAGTCTTTGTAGTACTAACTCGAAAGTTCGCTTAGGAGAGAAAATCTCTGCTCCTTCATCTTTTAGAAAATCAACATAATATTCATGAACAGCTAATTTCTTTTTTCACAAGATTATTCTGGAGTAAGCAAATCCACATAGCGAATCAGCTTAACTAATATATTACGTTGTTCATTAGTAAAGCAACTTTTTAACTTTTTCGTCCAATTTTTAGCACATCTATCAAGATAGCTACACAATAAGATAATCCAAAAGATTTACGTATGCTTTAATATGTCTATAATATGCGCCATATTAGTGAATTATTTCTAATCCTCCTACCTACTTCCAAAAAGCAAGCATATCATGTTTATTAACCTGTTCACTCTCTGGCGGATAACTCATGTAATCCCCATATAGGTTGGACAAGTAAATATCATACGATTCAAGAATAGGAAACTGATGACCTTCAAAATCGACAAGTTGATAAGTCGAAACTACCGATTTTTCCGTGATTTCTTTTAATCCATAGCCCCAAACAACAGCTGCAACATATTGAGTACTATCAAAAGAATAGGTTTGTGCTTTTCGAATGGTGTAACCCGTCATAAAACTTTGGAGGTGACTCATTTTATAAAAATATTTCATCACACCTATCTGAATCCTTCTCATCCAATTTCGTTTTGATGAATCTTTGATTGAGGCGCTTGAAACCAGTCGCCACAATAATTTCATATGCTTGACAAAAGCTTCTCTTTTCTTCGGATCATCTGGCAAACCATCAATTGGAAAAACATCTATATTGACACCTACCTCCAAACCAAAATCAACATTTTCTGTCACAATCGTTCTAGGATCTGCTACTTTAGTATAGGTACAAATAAAATTTTTATTATTCTCCCAACACAATGCCTTATAGTTCTTATGAGTATATTCTTTGATAAAGCGGTTATAATCCGGACGCGGCATAGCAATATCAATATCATCATCCCAAGGAATGAAACCTTTATGCCGAACAGCCCCTAACATAGAACCACCAGTCAAAAAATAACGAATCTCCTGTTGCTCACAAAAAGAAGCAACATCTTGCAAAATAGCTAATTGTAAGGTTCTCATTTCATCTATCTCAATCCGTTTCATACTTTCCCCTTTCTTTGAATGCATTTTTCAACTGACCTACTCTTTGGAGGTTAACCCTATTGACAAAAAGGTAAACCACTATCGTCAGCAAAGACCAACTATAACTGTGATAATCAAATGTCACTACTAGAGCCTGCGCTAAAATCAAGCTACAATTCAATACATATCTTCCTAATCCGATATGAATCGGAATAAACCTTCTCACATTAAACATTCTGGCAGTGGACATGACTATATAAGAAACCAAGGTCCCAACCACCGCTCCGTAAATTCCAATATAATTTAACAACAATAAATTAACAAGAATGTTCACGGCTGCAGCAGATAAGGTCGTTAACATATTGTTCACGGATTTTTTCAATGCTCCATATAGCGAACCAAAAAAATAAGCAACCGAAGCAAAAGTAGAGGCACATAAAAGTAAGGGAACATACTGCCAAGCACTCATGAACCTCTCCCCAACATACACATTCATAAAAGGCTTAATGATAGAGACAATCGCAATACAAAGTCCAAATGAGAAAAAAACATAAACATCAAAGACTCGACTATAAAAAGTGCCATCATTCGAAGATTCAATCTCCCTTATAGAAGAGAGTCCCCATGCTTGTGAAAAAATATTGATGACTACATTAATAAGAGAAGGAATCTTAGATGATACCGTATAAATTCCTAAAGCTGCTGCTCCCAAAAAAGACTCCACCATTATCTTGTCTGAGGCTTGGACAACCCACCATGAAATATTATTTAAAACTAAAGGTGCTGAAAACAAGAGCATTTCTTTATATAGAGCTTTATCAAACCTAGCTGCTTGTAACTCTTTTCCCAGTTTTCCAAAGAAAAAGGATAGAATCAGAGAAACTAATACAGCAATGATATTGGACCATAAAAATCCTTCAACGCCTGTCCTAAAGATGACTAAAAAGAGAATATTCATCATAGCCATAACAAAGGTTTGTATAATGCTTATCAAAGAATATAGTTTATTTAAATCTTTGACTTTTAGATAATTCATCTGGACAGATAAAGCAAATGTCACTATTGTATAAGCAATCAAATACCACTTCCACGGCGCAATAGAGGCATATAGTGACAACAACGGAGAAGTAAGCAGCAAAATAAGGCTTCCACACACAACAGAGATATAGCCACATAGCAAGACGTTGGGTTTATTGGCATCTTTCGATAAACCAAATCGAATGACACCATCAAATATCACTAAGGATATGATAGGCAAAAGCAACTGCGATACAGTAAATATCAAATCTGAGATACCATACTCCTCAGAGGTCATGTAGGCAGTATAAATCGGAACCATTAAAAACAATATAAGTTTTGATCCTATGTTTCCAATCGCAAAAATAATTGTATCTTTGACTAAAACTTTATATTTATCCACTTAATCTGACCACCTTACTGAAATAATATGGAGGCATAGGGATAAATGTGATTCCAATTTGACCGAAAAATAGTAATCACCAGAAAGTATGCAGCTGATAAGCTCAAAATAGTAAACAACAATATCCTCCTATTACTTTTCAATGATAAATGACTCAATATATTAGGAAGTAATGCCAAAGAAAATATCCAGAAAAAGTAAGCACATCTATCTAATAAATTAAACTGAAGAGATGATAAAACAACCAACATTGAGACAAAAACCATGTTAATCTGAAGCGTCATGTCACTGTTTTTTTCCTTGTTCTCAAATTGTTTCTTGTTATAGTAAATATACATCGCAAGTAAAAATACAAATGCCTTAACAAAAAAATCTAACACTGTAGCTAGTTTCGCATCTCCTAAGACATAATTAGAACTCTTTAAATATACTCCAAAATAAGGAAAATAACCTGCCCACAAAACCATAATTTTCCCAAAGAAAAAGGTTAAGAAAACCGCCAACGAAATAGCTATCAGATAAACTTTTTTAGAAATATATTTAGGAATGAAAATGCCTAATATATAGAAAATGGCGATACGCTGAAAACTTACAGCTAACAGTGTAAATACTATACACCAAAACCAACGTTTTTTCTCTTTTGATAAAAATGCAAATATCATCATGGAGAGAGCCAACTGGACACGAATAATATTTAAAGTATGTCCCCAAAATCCTAAACAGAAAAATAAAAAGACTGATAACCCATAATTCTTAGAATACCGCTCAATAAATCGATAGTAGGCATAATAAATTACAGTATTAACAATGGATAAAAAAATCCAAAAATTATGAGTCAGATAAGAAATGATATTATTCAACCACAAATAGCCTATCTCATATCGATAAGAATACAAGGCTATTTGATGCGTTTCTGATATATGTGTAAACAAACGGTAATAGGTTTGCGTATCATTTCCTACCGTGAGTGCTCTAAAAGTAGACAAACACCATAGCATAAACATCAAAACAATCAAAATGATTTTAGAATTAAGTCCTTTGATATTGGCAATGCTAAACAAGATTAGTGTTGTCATTAACATAAAGTATAAAAACATAGTTAGTGTCCTTTAATATCTGCCGTCACCAAATCACAGTAAATTTGGATTGTATCCACAGCAACCTTTTCCCAAGAAAAGCGCTCTGATACTAATTTTCTTCCATTCGCTCCCATGCGAATATATGCGTTCTTTTCATTAACAGCTCTTTCTAAACATTCTGCAATACTGCTAGCACTAGTTTCTGCCATCCATCCTGCTTCTGCTTGCAAAATATCTTCTCCAAGTGTGGTTCCTCTTGTGACAAGACAAGGCAAACCATAGCTTAATGCCTCTAATATCCCTAAAGGTAATCCTTCAAACCGAGAAGTCTGAATAAATAGATCTTGTTTGAGTAATACGTCCTCTTTTTCCTTTCCAGAAATAACTCCATGCTGCCGCACCAAATCTTCAACGCCCGCTTCTTTCACCAAAACCTGTAAATGCTCAGCCCTCCCTAAAATATCTGGACCAAAAATATGAAATTGACACTGGTGTTGTCTAAGAAAGGAAGCCTTTTGACCAATTGCCTCTATCAGCAAATCCAAGCCTTTATGATAGGCGTCCAAGCGACCGATATAGACAAACGAAGTGGTTTCTTGATGAAAATGCTCTTTTTGCAAAGCAGGAATCATCATTCCATTTGGTGCAACAATTTTCTTATTTCCAAAGGCTGTATAATCTGCCTCTCTTTGAGAAAGGCACTGAATGGCAAGAGCATTCTTTATAAAGGAATTAAACAACAAGATATTAGCTACTTTCTTTTTCAACCACTTTTTTTGCTGGGCTTCCTTTCCTAATTCCCCGTGAGGAACGATGATATAGGGAATCTGGCGTTTTTTAAATTGCTTGGCAAGAGGTAAATACTCTGGTCGATACACTTCATGAAAAACAACCAAGTCAGGTTTATCTATACCTTCCATATCAAAAGGCTGCTTATACGCTATTTGATACTTTTTGACTGAGGTAATTATTTCATCATTTATATTCATAAAAGTAATACTTGTATCTGTAAACTCTACCTGAGCTTGAATATGCTGAGGGACTACCACACAGACGCCATTATGAGGATCATCTTTAATAGCAGCAATATGTAATATCTTCATCAACTACTCTTCTTTCATTTCAATCTCTTTATAAATAAGAACAATCTTTCCAATAAAAACCTTTTAGTAATTCCATAACACCAAAATCTTCTGTAACATATTGATATCCAAGATTTGTTCCAATAGCGGAAGAGCTCATCTTCTACTAATCGTAATGTAAAAATCTAGGATTATGCCGTATTGTAGAAAAAACTGTGATTTTTCAAAATACCGAACACTTCCAAAACATAGCAGACAGCTGTATTCGTTTTCTGCTTTTTTGTGAGCTGATATTGGCCTGTGCTGTCAAATAGTAAATCTAGTGTTTCAAACTACCATAAGGAAGCAAATCTACCATAAATTTTAGAGCAGCAAATAAATCTTTTAAGATTACATTTTTTTAATGATTCATCCAGCTTTTCCTTTTTATTTTCTCAATACTGTCATAAAAATCCATTGTCTTAGCTTATTTGGGACAATAACCACAGCAGACTGAGCCGCTAGACTAAGCAGGTAATCTAGATAGGTAATTTGATGGCGCTGGTACATGGTCTTTCTCGCTGCTTTATAGTGTCTAAAGTAGTCAAGACCTCCTCGTCTCTCATACATTCCATTTCCAACCCTTACCAAACAGAGAATTTCGTCAAGATTCTTCATCTTAGCTCCCGCACTAATCAGATTGTGCCAAAGCAAATCATCTTCCATATAAAGCCCATGTTCATAGTTTCCAGCTTTTAGAACATTTTCTTTTTTAAACATCACGGTCATATGGTTAAAGCTAGAACGCATCCTTTGGTACTGCACAATAGCCTGATGCTCCAAGGGGACTTTTCGATAAGAAATAATATCCTCCTTATCCGTAGCAAACTCTGCAATGTGCCCTCCTACAATAGCTAAATTGGGGTCTTCTTGAAATGCATCCACTTGCCATTTGAAACGCTCTTTGACAGAAAGATCATCTGTATCCATGCGAGCGATTAAAGGATACTGGCACTTGGTTACACCATACCTCAGCGCTAGACCCAAGCCTTGATTTTCAGCTAAAGGATACCGCTTAATGAGCTTTGGATACGTTTTTTCTAAAGTATCCAAGATCTCATAAAGAGCATCCGTTAAAGGACCGTCTTCGACAATCACAAGTTCACTTGGGGCATAGGTCTGATTGATGACACTTTCTATTGCCTCTACTAAATACTTTGGATTTTCTTTTTTATAGACGGACAAAAGTACACTGATTTGCTCTTTCATCCTACAAGACCTTTCAAACTTTCTGCGATAAAATGAACGTCTTCATCACTCAGTTTCGTGTGCAAAGGTAAGGTCATCTCATTTTCATAATAGTGATAAGCATTAGGATAGTCTTTGATGTCAAATCCTAGATGTTTATAGGCTGTAAGCAAAGGCAGGGGTTTGTAGTGGACATTAGTTGCTATGCCTTTTTCTGCCATTTTCTCAATCATGGCATTTCTCTCCTCCAGACTAGCCCCTTCGATATGTGTGATATAAAGGTGGCAAGATGACGTCTTGTCCTCACTGAGATGAATGAGGGGCTTAATTTTCGTCCCACGAAAAGCCTCATCATACAGACTAACTATCTCACGTCTTCTCTCAAGAAGTTCTGGGTAACGCTCTAGTTGCACCAAGCCAATACTTGCCATAATGTCCGTCATATTGCACTTATATGCTGGGGTTAAGATGTCATACTCCCAAGCGCCTAACTTGGTCTTAGACAGCGCATCCTTGGTCTGACCGTGTAGGGAGAGAATTTGAAACTCCTTATAAAGCGCCTCATCATCTAGCCCTTGTCTTTTTTTCCAAGTGGCCGCACCACCTTCTGCTGTGGTGAAATTTTTCACTGCATGAAAAGAAAAAGAGGTAAAGTCAGCTACCTGACCAGCTTTTAACCCATGATAAGTCGCCCCCATAGCGTGGGCGCTATCTGCAATCACAATGATTCTTGAGAATAATTCCTGCAATGGAGTCCTAGCTTTAAATAAATCTCTTTTTTCCTCTACGATAGCAAAAATTCGGTCGTAATCACACATAATCCCAGCTAAATCCACAGGGATAATCGCCTTGGTACGAGGTGTGATAGCTTTTTCTAAAGCGGTATAATCCATTTCAAAAGAGTCTTTTTGAAGATCCACCATGACAGGTGTCGCTCCGACATGGACAATCACACTACAAGAAGCAGTGTAAGTCATAGCAGGTACAATGACCTCATCTCCCTCACCAATCCCAAGGACACGTAAAATCAGCTCAAGTGCAGCTGTTGCTGAATTGAGACAGACTGTTTTTGGAGTACCGTTATAGGCAGACAGACGCCTTTCTAGCTCTTTTGTCTTAGGTCCTGTGGTAATCCAACCAGAACGTAAGGTGTCAACAACTTCTGCAATTTCTTTTTCTGTAATATCTGGTGGTGAAAAAGGGATATTCATTTGTTTCATAATCGTTCCTATCTAATGACTGTAATAACTGTTTCTATCATAATTTTCATGTCTCCTAAAAAGGAGAAATGTTTGATATAGTCAAGGTTATAGCGCATTTTCTCAGGTAAGACTTTCTCCACATAAGCCTCGTCGGTGGACAGGCCTTCTTTGCGGTATTTATCTACAAGCTCATCTTCGTCCTTAAAAGCAATGCTAGCTGGAGAAGTCACACCAGCTGGAAGGAGCAAAGTCGCTTTCATCTCATCAGTGTAATGAGCTACATACCTAGGCACCTCAGGACGAACCCCTACAAAGCTCATATCACCTAAAAGAACATTAATGAGTTGTGGGATTTCATCTAAGCGATAATCTCTGATGACTTTACCTACCTTGGTAATGCGACTATCATTTGAGGTGGTCACAAGGCTACCTTTTTTATCAGCATCCATGACCATGGTACGGAACTTAAAAATCCGGAAAACCTTGCCATATCTGGTCACGCGCTCCTGCCGATAAAAGACCGTTCCTTTAGAATCTAGCTTGATCCAAATGGCAAAAAAAAGTAAGAGTGGAGAAAAGAGAATTAAGAGCACTAATGCCAGTAAACGATCGAAAATCGCTTTCAAGAGTAATGATCCTTTTTTTCTCACTACGATATCTGCATAGGGTTTCATTTCAGTTGTGATCTGAAATCCTTGTTCCTTCACGTTTTTACCCCTCCTGCCTTGCAAAAGTAACCAAGGCTTCTTTTAGTGATTGACCATCTAGGTGCTGAATGCTCGTGATAAAATCAGAGACTTCTTGAGGGGATTTGGGATGGACTTTGCCAACAAAAATCTTTTCATAGACTTGCTCTTTAGTGTTTTCAGACGAAGACAGCAACTCCTCGTAGAGTTTTTCTCCTGGTCTGATACCGCTTTCAACAATCTCGATTTCTCCCTCGTTGTAGCCACTAAGAGTGACCATTTTCTTAGCCAAATCAACAATTTTCACTGACTCTCCCATATCAAGGACGAAAATCTCGCCCCCTTTCATCAATGCTCCAGCTTGGATGACCAAGCGACTGGCTTCTGGGATGGTCATGAAATACCTGGTCATGCGAAAATCTGTGACGGTAAGAGGACCACCTTTGGCTAATTGCTCTTTAAAAAGCGGCACAACGCTCCCGCGACTACCAAGGACATTCCCAAAGCGTACGGCAGCAAAGCGCGTTTTTCCTTCTTCATTGAGGCTGGTCACAATCATCTCAGCAATCCGCTTAGTTGCCCCCATAACATTTGGTGGGTTGACTGCTTTGTCCGTAGAAACCATGACAAATTTGAGCACACCAGCAGCTTTCGCTGCTTCAGCTACATTTTTAGTTCCGTAAATGTTATTTTTTACCGCTTCCGTTGGATTGTACTCCATGAGGGGGACATGCTTATGAGCCGCCGCATGATAGACCACATGAGGACGATAGCTATCCATCAGATGGAATATGCGCTCTCTATCTTGAATATCTGCAATGACTGGGATAATTTCAATGTTGGTCCCATAAAGTCCTACCAATTCTTTATGAATGAGGTAGATAGAATTTTCTCCGTGTCCCAAAAGCAATAATCTTTTTGGTGAAAATCGAGCGACCTGACGGCAAATTTCAGAACCAATCGAGCCACCTGCTCCTGTAACCATAATGATCTTGTCTTTGAGATTTTTAGCGATGCTGGCTTGATCAAGTAAAACTTCCTTGCGTCCTAAGAGGTCTGCGATGTCAATTTCACGGAGTTTTTCCACCTTGAGATGACCAGAGATGACATCTTCATAGTAAGGCATGACCCGCACCTTGACCCCTGCTTCCTTACAAAGACCTAAAATCCGCTCATAATTTTCTGGAGAAAGGGAGGGGATGGCGATGACCACTTCTTCAATCTCGTACTCTCTTACCAAATGTGGAATAGCCTCATCTGATCCGAGAACCTTGACACCATGTAGGTAGGAGCCCTTTTTTCTTAAGTCTTGATCAACAATCCCAATAACCTGCAGTTCTGGAAAGTCCGTTTGAGCAGTTTGCACAAAGAGGTGACCACCGTCACCAGCACCCACCACCAAGGTTCTCACTTGCTCTTTTTCGGAAGTTTTCTCACTCGTGCCTTGCAACTCATAAATCATCCGCCAAGACAGACGAGCAGAAATGGTCAAAAGAATGGAAAATAGACCACTAAGCAGCAAAAATCGTTGACTAATGTCTTGAAAAACCACTTCACAAACCAAATCGGTTAAAAAATACCCCACCAAAAAAGCAAGACCGATACGACTTAAAGTCCGATAATCGGTGTAACGATTGATGATGGAAAAAATCTTAAAATAGCTCGCCAAGAGCAAGTAAATGCTAAGCGACAAGCCATAGATCACAAGAGCCATAACAACGGTCACATTCGCATACTGCTCAATAAAGAAATAAGCTAATCCCTGACTCAAGGCAATCAATACCATGTCTAAAATAATAAGAATGAGTCTCTTTTTTGCCCTGCTGATGTGCATAATTCTCCCCTACTGTTTCTTGCGGCTGCGTTTTTTCTTACTTTTTTCTTTTTTCGGCTTATCTTTGCCATAGTCACCGTAATTGCCATAAGCGCCGTAGCTCTCTTGTTTTGGATCGACCTTGTTCAAGATGACACCCAAAAACGGTGCACCGGCTTGATCCAGTTGCTCTTTTGCTTTTTGGATAAATTTGCGCTTAATCTCACCAGTAGCCGTGACTAAAAGGCTACCATCTGCTTGACGAGCAATAATGGCAGCATCAATCACCAGACCAATCGGCGGTGAGTCGATGATAACATAGTCAAACAAGTCTCTCACCGTGTCCATCATCACTTTGAAATTATTATTTTGAAGAAGGCTGGTTGGGTTTGGAGACATATTTCCAGCTGGGATGACCATGAGGTTATCCACATTGGTTTCACAAATCACATCGGACAACTGGTTTTTTCCAGATAGGTAGCTAGATAAACCAGACACACGCTGATTAGCCTTAAAAGTCCCTGTTAGGATGGAATTACGCATATCTGCATCGACTAACAAGGTTTTAAATCCAGCACGCGCAAAAGAAACCGACAAGTTAGTCGAAATGGTGGATTTCCCTTCATTAGGCTGAACGGAAGTAACCACAACAGTTTTCAAGTCTGTGCCACTAAACTGGATATTGGTACGAATCGAGTTGTAATATTCTTCTGATTTTTTTATTTCAAGGGCTTTATCTCTTACAAGTTCTAAGGTTGCCATCTTTTCTCCTTATCCTTACAGTTTCTTGTCGTCTGGAACAATTCCAAGTAGAGTTAATCCAAGGACTTCTTCGACGTCTTCTGGACGTTTCACACGGTCATCTATGATTTCAGCCACTACAACGCCTACAATCGCTAAAACGGCACCCGCAAGAGCCCCTAAGAGGACATTTCGTCTCACATTTGGAGAAGATGGGGAGTTAGCTGGTTCGGCGACTTCGAGGGTCGTGACTTCTTGCACCTTCATGACAGACTTGATCTTGTCTGCTGCCACTTCACGAATCGAGTTAGCAAGTTGGCTAGCTTTTTTGGGATCCTTATTTTCCACTGTAATAGAGATGACACGGGTATCCGTCGGGGTTGTGACCTTGACCTTTTTAAGCAGAGCTTTGGCATCTTCCCCAGAGAGTTTATTCTGAGAGATAACGGTTGAGAGCACATCATTAGAGGTGATGACTTCCTTATAGTCCTTTACAAGGTAACTTCCGGCTTGGAGGTCTTGGGTGGTAATATTATTTTCGTTTGAATTTTGGTTGATTACATAGATCCGTGTTGTTGAGCTATACTCTGGCGTGATGAGAAATAAGCTCGTCACTAAGCCCAGGGTCGCCCCAATCACGGTAATCAAAGTAATCAGAAATTTGCTGCTCCACAGTTTTTTAAACAAGTGAAGCACATCGACTTCTACCATTTGAGATTCTGTCTTCATAATGTCTCCTATATCCATTCATTTTCTAATAAGATGCGAGGGTTGATTTCAAACAAGCGCTTTGCCCGTCTGTGACCATATTGTTTCTTGACCAGTTCATAAGCCTCTTTCATGTGTGGAGGGCGCTTGGTCAGATTGTGCATATCGCTAGCGATGACATGCACTAAATTTTCTTTCATAAAATATTGTGCGCGTTTTTTAAAGACCTTGTATCTATCTCCTAGAA
The DNA here is from genome assembly GCF_055386095.1 of Streptococcus sp. STR1/CE/0325. Lineage (NCBI taxonomy): Bacteria > Bacillati > Bacillota > Bacilli > Lactobacillales > Streptococcaceae > Streptococcus > Streptococcus sp. STR1/CE/0325. Next base: position 1,794,245 of record NZ_AP045018.1, read on the forward strand.
AGCCAATCTTTAAAAGATGCGTGGCATTGACCTGCATATAACAACCAAGGTCTGTCAATTCTTTGACCCGCTCTTTTTGAAAAGCTAGAACCTCATAGCGTTCAATATGCGCAATAATCGGGGTCAAACCGAGCAGTAAAATCTGCTGGACAGAACGTTGCATGTCCTTCCAAGGAGTGACTGAGCTAAATTCCAACAAGACAAAGCGCGTTTCTCCCATGGTGGGCATCTTTTTTTGTTCCAAACCTTTTTGGACTTGGCTGGAATAAAAGAGTTCTCCCCCATAAACCAAGGTTAAATCAGAAAAGCGTTCTTTGACTTTTCTTTTTACCTGAGCAAAATGCTCTGCAATCGTTTCTTCGGGTGTTTCAAACATGCCTTTTCTGCGATGTGAAGTCGCAACAATGGTTCGTACGCCTTGGGCGTAGCTCTCACCAATCAAATCTAGGCTTTCTTGTAAAGTTTTTGGGCCATCGTCCACACCATAGATGATGTGCGAGTGAATATCAATCATGATTAGCGCCCCTCCAAGGTTGCCTGAATGGCTGCTTTGGCTTGATCGACACTCTCTTGATTGAGCGACATCATGTAAAGACTAGCCCCCGGCATAGCGTAGGACGGCAGCTCCCCTGTTGACCCTGTTCCGATCACAGCTTGAGAAGTTACTTGATAGTGGTCGTGAGAGGCCAGCTGAGCATTTGCCAAGTCCATCATCTTAGACAAAGGCACATTGGTCTGAATGGACGAGCCGACATTGTCAATGATGGTTGTGTAGTTAGAGAGAGACTGCACAGACGCCAGCTTATTGATGATAGCTGCAATCACCTTTTCTTGGTTTTTACCGCGGTCATTATCTCCCCCTTCAAGAGAGTAGCGCTCTCTGACAAAGGTAAGCGCCTGACTGGAGTTGAGTTGAATTTTTCCAACTGGGAATGAAGTCTCCCCAACTGTAAAGGCTTGATCATTGTCCACCTCGATACCACCAAGGGCATCAATGAGATTTAAGAAAGTGGTAAAGTTAATGCGGGCGTAGTAGTCCATCTTAGTACCATAGAGATTTTCTAGGGTATGCATGGACGACTCGACACCATAAATCCCTGCATGGGTCAGTTTATCGTTTTGGTTGTTTCCCCCATCTGCGATCGGCACATAAGCATCACGTGGTGTGGTTGTCAAAAGAATCTTCTTGGTCTTTTGGTTGACCGTCATGATGATATTAACATCTGATCGTGACACCGATGAGATCGGACCATAAGTATCAATCCCACTGATATAAACGTTAAAACTATCCCCGATATTTTTAGGGGCTTCTGCCACCTGCTTGGTAATGGTGTAGCGATAGAGCGTCTTGGTCTTTTGACTAAAGTCTGGATCCTTGACCTCCAAGAGACTGGCATAGCCACTGCTTAGCACCATGGCCTGCGTCTCCCCCTTCATCATGCTGTCATAAGCCACCTCATAAGAGGATACCTTATCTGGTTGAACCTCAAAAGATTGGTCTTTTTTAGCCTGTGCCAACAGGGTTGAGATATTGCTATTATCCAAATCCAAGGGCGCTGCCAGCTTCTTGACCTGAGAAAGCCTAGAGATCTGACTGTCTTTTGGCACCACAATACTCATCTCTACTTCAGAAAAAGCAGCGGTTCTATTGAGCTTTCCAGTCACATCAATGGTGGAGCGAAAGACAAACAAAGTCCCCCCTAAAAGCGTTATAAAAACGAAAAGCAGAGCAACCAAGGTTTTCTGCGCTTTTTTCATCAGCAAAAGCAGCACCGAAAGGACAAATACCACGCCCAAAACCACGGTGAAAATCAGATTGAGATGACGAAAATTTAAAAACTGGTAAGAGTACATGGTGACTAGGGTAATGGCCGCCAAAACTGTATAGACTAAAAGCAGCAAGAGATTGGCGATGCCTAGAACACCTTTTTGGGACTGTCTTTGTCCCCGTCTATTTGCCATATTAATTTCCTTTTTTTCTTCACTTTGTCTATTATTTTTTATCAATTTTACCATAAAAACAGCTTTTTTTCAATGTTAGGGGTCGGCTTTTATGTTAAAATGAAAACATGCGCATTCAACAACTACACTATATTATCAAAATTGTCGAAACCGGCAGCATCAACGAAGCCGCCAAACAGCTCTTCATCACCCAACCCAGTCTTTCACACGCTGTGCGTGAATTGGAAAAAGAAATGGGCATAGAGATTTTCATCCGAAACCCAAAAGGTATCACCCTGACCAAGGACGGGGTGGAGTTTCTTTCCTACGCTAGACAAGTAATCGAACAGACCACTCTTTTGGAAGAGCGCTACAAGAGTCACACCAAGACCCGTGAACTCTTTAGTGTGTCCTCGCAGCACTACGCTTTTGTGGTCAACGCCTTTGTCTCTTTGCTCAAGGGCATCGATATGAGCCGCTATGAGCTCTTTTTACGCGAGACGAGGACTTGGGAGATCATCGATGACGTGAAAAACTTTCGCTCAGAGATCGGTGTCCTCTTTCTCAATGCTTATAACCGTGATGTTTTGACCAAGCTTTTTGAGGACAATCGCCTTGACTATACCAGTCTTTTTACCACCAAACCCCACGTTTTCATCAGTCAGGACAATCCGCTCGCCCAAAAGAAAAGCATTAAACTAGAGGACTTAGATGACTTTCCTTATCTCAGCTATGACCAAGGCTTTCACAATTCCTTTTACTTTTCAGAAGAGATCATGTCTCAACTCCCCCACAAAAAATCTATCGTGGTGAGCGATCGTGCTACCCTCTTTAACCTCATGATTGGTTTAAATGGCTATACCTTTGCGACAGGGATTTTAAACAGCAATCTCAACACCGATCGCATCATATCGTTGCCCCTTGAGGTCGAAGATGAGATTGAGCTCATCTATATCAAGCATCAAAAAGCCATCCTCTCAAAGATGGGAGAGCAGTTTCTCTCTCTACTTCTTGAGGAGGTCAAATTAACCCAAGAATAATCGAAAAAACCAGCAGACTCGAGTTACTGCTGGTTTTCTTTTTTCATTAAGCTGACAAGACTTTGCGTCCTTTACGACGACGGCTTGCTAGGACACGACGACCGTTTTTCGTTGACATACGGTGACGGAACCCGTGTTTACGTTGACGACGGATCTTACTTGGTTGATAAGTACGTTTCACGTTTCACACCTCCTCATAGATTTTCATTTTTCGTATTGGTTTAGCCGGCTAGTTTTGATCAGTTACTAAACATACCTCACTAGTTTACCCTTAAAAGCTGACTTTGTCAAGGTCTTTCCTTTAAAATCTTGTTAATCTTTCTGGAAATCCGCCAATGATAAGCATAAAGTCCTAGCCAAATGACCAGATAAATGAGCAAAAAGATAATCAAATTAGGCAAGAGAAGCTGCCAAGATGCCCAACCATTATATGTCCACATAATCGCCACTAAGAGTAAAATCACAGGAAAATGGAGCAAGGAACGCACCAATAAACTCCAGCTTTCCTTGGCATAAATCAAACCAGACAAGCCCATCAAACCACTCAAAATACTGACACTCAGGGCTTCTTTAACCGTCGGACTAGCAGAAAAATGCACCAGCATCCAAACGAAGATAAAAGAGCCTATCCCAATTCCAAAAACAAAGGCCTGCAAGGCTTTTTTCATGCGGATACCTCCTGTTTCACCATCACTAGCGCAAAGCCGTATAAAAGAGCAGTTACCAAAAGAGAAGGCCAAATAGAGAGCTGCAAGAACCACAGTACCGCTGCTAATAGCACCAAAACAAAAGTCAGATGCGAAAATCCCGCCCATCTCAAAGTCAAGAGCGTGTAGATCACGGTGCTAGCTCCGATCAAACCACTCATCAGGAGAAAAGCGAGCACCGTTTCTAAAGCCAGCCCTCCTCTGAAAACAGCTGTGATAGCTAGTGATAAACTTCCAATTAACAGCCCAATTCCAGCCCCTTTAAAACCCAATTTCATAAACCCAAACTCCTTTCTAAATCCTTGACATAGCGCCTGCTAACACTTGTTTTGATACCATTGGTCAAATTCGCCAGCAAATTCCCCGAAAAACTCGCCCCTCTAAGCTCTTGAGATGCCTCAGATGAATAATAGTCTGTCTTGACACCTGCACAAAATCACGACAGGGCAATTTTTCCTTAAACTGATAAAGTCGCTCCCTAACCACAAACTCCTGCTCCAAGGTTTTAACCACCAGATAGTCTCCGTCCACTTCAATGGCCACAATATCTGCAAAAGCTACCATGACCAATCTATCCTTCGTTCGCAGACAGATTCGATCAGAGCTGGAAGTCAAAAGAAGTTCTAACTGCCGGAGAACCTCTTGGACTTCTTGATCGTACTGGGCTTTTCTTAGGACCAACTCCAGATCAGGTGTCTGACTATCCTCTTCAAAACGCCATTTCATACCAATCTCCTTTCCATGCTTTTATCTTAGCACATTTTATTTTTTCTGTGACCACTTTTTCGCCAAGCGGTTAATTGGAAAAGGTAAATGGTTACAAAAAAGAACCCAAATGCGCTTTGAGTTCTTCTAGACTTTATCAATTTTTGTATTCTTAACGATCCAAATCCACAACAACGTAGCGATTAGGGTCACTTCCTTCAGAATAGCTGACCACGCCTGGGATGGCTGCAATGGTCTTATGCACCACTTTTCGCTCTTGATTGCTCATTGAATCCATAAGATAGGACTCTCCTGACTCTAGGACACGTTTTGCCACCTTTTGGGTAAAATCAATCAAGGTTTCTGTTCGGTGTTCCATATAATCATGCACATTCAAAAAGACAGAAAAACTACGGTCATAGCGATCGTGAAGGAAATTTTGGGCCAGCAACTGCAAGGACTTTAGAACCTTGCCATGGTAGCCGATGACCCGACCCGCTTCAGTGGTCTCAATCTGCAAATTAATTTGCTTGCGGTTGTGCTCGGTGGTCAGACTGGTTTCCACGTCCATCTCATAAAGGATGCTCCTCACATAGTCTGTGACCTTTTCTGCTGCTTCTTCAATTGGTTTTCCTTCTGAAGGAAGAGGCTCCAAAACAGCTTCTTTTTCTACCCTTTCTGGCTCTTCTATCACCTGAGTTTCTAGCTGCACTGCTTCTTTTGGCTCTTTTTCTTTTTTAGGTTCAGCTTCTTCATCATCTAGACCGATCAGATCTTTGAGGAGGTCCTTAGGAAAAACTCTGGTCTCTCTTAGAGCGTCTTCCTCTTCTTTGGCGCGCTGTTCTTCTTGGCGTGCCTCGATGCGCTGGATGATGCTCGTCACCTTTTTAAGTTCTTTGGTTTCTTCCAAAGATGGTTTTGGTCTTTCTTTGGCTTCTTGTAAGGTCACAGGATTGATTGGCTCGATATCCACCTGAGCTGGTTTTTTGCCAAATCCTAAAAATCCCTTTTTCTCACGTGATACCACCTGAATATGTGCCTTGATCCGAGTGAGGTTTAAATCCTTTAATCCTTTGTGAATCGCATCTTCAACAGTTTTTCCGGTGAATAATACCATGACTCATCTCCTTATTTTTTCTTGTGCTTGGCTTTTTTCTTGGCTTTTCTCAACTTAGCAGCTTGTTCTTTTTCTAGACGCTCTTTTTCCTCCCTTTGGGCAATGATTTTAAACGGATTATTAAAGACCAAGATCTGTCCGACTTGATAAGCATTGGACACTGTCCAGTAGAGCGCTACCCCGCTCGCAAGATTAGCGCCAAACAAAAGAATGACGAAAGGAATCACATAAGTCATTGCCACAGCAACACCTTGCCTTTCAACCGCTGCTTTCGTGCTCAACCAAGATGACAAAAAGGTCAAAATAGCCGCTAAAATCGGCAGGATAAAATAAGGATCAGGCTTTGCGATATCAGTCCAAAGAAAGGTTCCTGTCCGTAGAAAATCAACCCGTGTTAAGGCTTGATACAAACCAAGCAGCACAGGCATTTGAATAAAGAGGGGCAAAAAACTGATATAAGGATTGACCCCGTGTTCCTTAAAGAGCGCACTCTGAGCGCTGGCAAAGGCCATCCGACTTTCCGTATCTCTTCCTGGATACTTGGCTTGAAGCGCACGCAGCTCTGGCTGCAAATTTTGCATCTCAAGGCTTGACTTCATCTGAAGGTTAAAGAGAGGCAGTAGCAGCGTACGAATTAAAAGCGTAAACAGCACAATCCCAAGCCACGTTTGCCCACCAAAAGAGAGGGCCTCAATACTTCTTGCAAATAAATAAACGAACTGCTCCCACAAACTCGATGAATTGCTGCTGATGTCCCCTCTACCACAAGCCGAGAGAAGCACCAAGCCTAACAGGCTTAATCCACTAAATAAGATTTTCTTTTTCACACATATCCCTTTCTTGGTATAATTGACCTAATTTTAGCACATGAAGTAAATTTTTCCTCATCTCCACATAGGACAGCTCCTCCACCCCTTTTCGTGCAATGACGACAAAATCATAGGTCTTGAGCTGGGGGGAAAATTCTTGTAAAAGATGGCGCAACTGACGCTTAATCCGATTTCTCACCACAGCATTACCTAGCTTCTTGCTGACAGATAAGCCGACACGAAAGTGAGCTTGACTTTTTTCTAGTTGATAAACGACAAATCTTCGATTGGCAACACTTTTTCCTTGATTAAAAATCGCTCCAAAATCGCTGTCTTTCTTTACTCGATAGCTTTTTTTCAAAATATCACTCCAAATGACTAATTCATCTCTATTATACCATAAAATTGACAAAAGCCAAGAAACCTCTTGAAATCACCTGTTTTCTCCTGTCTTTTTTGTCAAAAAAAGAAAATCTAGAGGAACTCCTCCAGATTTCTAAGAGTTTTTGGTTTCAACGGCTAAGCCATAATGGTCACTGATGACCGCACCTCTTGTCCCATCAAAGACCACCTTTGAAGTGAGAGGAACAAGGTCTTTTGACAGGAAGACATAATCCACTTTCAGATTTTTTGTATTTCCTTCCCAGCCAGCAATGTCTGCAACAATGGTGTGGTCACCTTTCTTTACACTTGACTTGACATGGCTGTCAATAAGTTGTAAGGGGCTGTCAAGGATGATTTGATAGCCTGCTTCTCCTTCTGGATTATTGAAATCCCCCATTAAAACGAGAGGATACTTATTGTCCAAGAGGGCTGTTTCTAATTTTTGCCATTCTGCCTCAAAGCCTTTTCCAAACCAAGACAGGTGACACGACGCTACCGTCAATGTTTGTCCATCTACTTCTATTTCAGCTAGTAAAACCTTGCGGGTACGAAAGTCTGCTTCATCATCCATTTCTGAGACCAGAAGGGAACGAAGATTGGTCATTGGTTTTTTCGACAAAAGCGCCACCCCTTCATGAAAACGGTCATAACCAATGTGATTGTAAGCCCAAGAAAAATAGTAGGTCTTTCCTTTTTCAGAAAGCTTCTTGACCAAAGAAAGTGCATAATGATCTGAACGAAGAGCTGGACTATCTGCTAAGGACTGGTAAGACGACGGATGGTTCTCTACCTCGCCTTCTTTAGCGAGCTGATTGACTTCTTGTAAGGCAATCACATCATAATCTTCTTCTGCGATCTGCCTAGCCAACTCTTCCAATTTTTCTAGCTGATTTTCCTCTAGCCAACTATGCGTATTAAGCGTTAACCATTTTGCCATTCTCTTTTCCTCTCTTTCATTTGGAAAAGACTGGAAACCTTGTTCCAGTCTTTCTTGACACTTGTTGTCAACTACTATTGACGCTTATTTTACAGTTCTACTTGAGCAACCATTTCACCATGTTCGACGCTACCAAGTTTTGTCACCTGAACAGACTTGACTTCTGTCATATTTGTAAAGACAACGATAATGGTACTTTCTTTACCCGCCGCTTCAATAGCTGCTATATCCGCCACAGCTAGTTCATCCCCAGCAGTGATACGCGCTCCTTCAACGACTTTACTTGAGAATGGTAAACCATTAAGACTCACTGTGTCAATACCAATGTGCACCAAGACTTCTAGACCGCTATCGGTTAAGATACCATAAGCATGCTTGGTTGGAAAGACACTGGTGATGACACCAGATACCGGTGCGTAAACGCGACCATCACTTGGTTTTAGAGCGTAACCATCACCCATCATCTTGGCAGAAAAGACTGGATCATTGACTGTTTCAAGAGCAATCGTATCACCATCTGCCACAGCTAAAACAGCTTCTGTCAACCCCTTGTAAACCACTTCGCCAGGGAGAGGACTGACTGTTTCAACGGCAACATCTGTTGGGATGACCATGCCAGAATCAAGCATATCTTGGATATCCGATTTTAAGATATCCGCTTTTGGTCCATAGACCGCTTGCACGCCACTATCTTTGACAATCAATCCCATGGCTCCTGCTTTACGCCAGTCGCCTTCACTACCGACCTTTTTAGGATCGTTGACTGTCACACGAAGACGCGTCATGCAGGCGTCCACATCAGCAATGTTATCCGCACCACCTAGAAGGTTAATGATATTGACAACTTGGGTATCCACACTACTCAAATCGGAAGTCGCTTCTGCCTTGCTATCTAGCATATCTGCATCATAATTACCGTTGCGACCTGCTGTGGCGAGATTCATTTTCTTAATCATGAAGTTAGCAATGAGATACATCCCAACTGCAAAGAGAGCTGTCACCCAGACAAAGTTAATCAAATCAAGTGCTAGTCCAGCTTTAATAGCCATTGGCGTTCTTGTGAGTAACTCGATATTTCCAAAAGAATGGACACGAAGATGAACCAAATCAGACATGGCAAAAGCGAGACCTTGAACCACAGCGTAAACGATGTAAAGTGGCATGGCTGCAAACATGAACATATACTCAAGAGGTTCTGTCACCCCTGTGAGAAAGACCGCAGCCGCAGCTGAGATAAACATGGCACGATATTTTGGCTTTTTATCTTCATCAACATTGCGGTACATGGCAAAAGCAAGACCCATCAAGATACCAGACGCACCAATCATTTGTCCCACCTTAAAGCGAGCTGGTGTCACGGTGGTCAAGAGATGGTTATATTGGTCCATCTGACCAGCGCCTTTGAAGTTAATCAAGTCCGTTACCCAAGCCAACCATAGCGGATCTTGTCCGAAAACTTGTGCTCCTTTTTGAGCACCCGTCATGATTTCATAAGTACCACCAAGGGCCGTATAGTTCATTGGAATGGTCAACATGTGGTGAAGACCAAATGGCAAGAGCAAGCGCTCCAAGGTTCCATAGACAAATGGCGCTAAGATAGGCGCTGTTTCTTGTGAGCTTGCAATCCACATCCCAAAACCGTTAATTCCTGCCTGAATCAAAGGCCAGATAATAGACAGTGCCAAAGCGACTAAGGTAGAGCGATAAATCACGACAAAGGGTACAAAACGTTTTCCGTTGAAGAAAGAAAGGACTTCAGGAAGTTTGCGGTAATTGTAGTATTTGTTGTAAGCCGTTGCCCCGACAAATCCTGCGATAATCCCGACAAAAACCCCCATGTTAAGAGCAGGTTGCCCTAGCACATTGATAAAGTAGTTGGAAACCAACATCTCTCCACCAAAGACATTGTGCACCGTGCTTTTTCCGTCTGCAATCATATCCAAGGTCACACGGTAAAAGTGCCCTGTGATGAGATTGAGCAAAATAAAGGAAAGACCCGCTGCAAAAGCACCTCCTGCACGCTCTTTTGCCCAGTTGCCTCCAATCGCTAGCGCAAAGAGCAGATGAAGGTTACCGATAATCCCCCAACCAATCTGAGCCACGATATTGCCGATGGTCACCAACAAATCAGATTGAGGGTTAATCAAGGGAATCGAGTTCCCGATACTGACCATCAAACCAGCCGCTGGCATCACGGCAATCACCACCATCAGACTTTTTCCGAATTTTTGCCAAAACTCGAAACTAAAAAACTGCTTGAACGAACCTTTCATGTCGTTCTCCTTTCCATCTTCTTCAATGCAATCGATTGCTGCAAACGTTTGCATGTTCTTCTTGATTTTATTATACCACAAACTCTGAAAATGTAAAGGCTTTTTTGAAGATAAATGCAAAAAACACGCCTTAATCAAGGAGCGTGTTTGTTTTCTTATCTGGCGTGGATTGGCGCTCAATGATCTGATGCTCTATCAAGCGAATAGACGCTTCTTCATCAAAATCCTTGGACAAAATCAGATGCGCCGCTGTTTCTCCCAAGAGATTGGGAAAGATTTCCACGGAAGTCAGGGCAGGTGTCGCAAGCTCCGCCACAATAGAATTGTTAAAACTCATGACAGCATAGCGTTTCGATGAAATCCCCAACTGTTTAAACAAGCGCTGAAGGCGAATGGCCATCACATCATCACTGGCTAGAAAAGCATCAATCTGAGGGTGCTCTTCTAAAAACTCCAGCAACTGCTGGCGATTAAAGGCTTCGTCAACACGAGATAAGGCCAAACTCAAGTCAGGCAAGGTCGCTTCATCAAGTGCTGCTTGATAACCCAAACGTCGGTCTGCCTGCACAAACTCATCCAAGTCTGTATAGGCATAAACAATCCCTCGATAAGCCTTTTGCAACAAAAACTGCGTGGCATCGTAGCTAGCTTTTTTATTGTCATTATCGACAAACACGCTGGCTTGATTGTCCTGACCGTAGGATTTCCCAACGACGACGCACTCCACTTTTTCTTTTTGCATAAAGGTAAAAACAGGGTCATCCTTCTTGGAATAAAGGAAAATAAACTTGGCGATATTTCCTCCTCGAATCAAATTTTGCAAATTCTGCTTGAGCTCCTCCTCGGTTCGTCCTGTCGCTAAACTCACCATATAATGATGGTCAGTACAGACTCCGGTGATCCCTTGGATAATCTGCATAAAGAAAGGGTTATTCCCCAAAAAATCCTGATTTTCTCTGACCGGTAAGATAATACCGACCGTATTGGACTTGCGATTAACTAGATTTTGAGCGGTGTAGTTGGGCGAGTAATCCAGCTCTTTCATGGCTTGCCTGACCCGCTCCTTGGTCGCCTCACTAATCATGTCGTTGTTGTGCATCGCACGCGACGCTGTTGACGGCGAGACCCCTGCTAATTTCGCCACATCTTTGATTGTTACCATAATTTACTTCTCTTTTTGTAATTCTAAAGCAAAGCTAACAGCACTGAGGAAATAAAGCGGAGCTGTTTCTGCCCTTAAAATTCTAGGGCCTAATCCCATCTCACGCGCTCCCAAGTCTGTCCACTTTGCCACTTCCTCAGGAGAAATGCCCCCTTCTGGTCCAAAGATGACCAGCCATTTCTCTCCTGCCTTAGCCTTTTCTAGTGCGCTTGCTAGCTCTTTTTGCTCACCAGCCTTGGCTGCTTCTTCGTAGGCAAAAAAGACACGGTCAAATTGGGAAAAACGATCATTTAGCGCCTGCTTATCTCCTAAAATCTCCACTTGAGGAATACGGCTACGTTTGCTTTGCTGGGCAGCCCCTTGGGCGATTTTCTGGAGTTTTTCAGCCTTTTTAGCCGCTTTTTTCTCATCCCACTTGACCACAGACCAAACAGCAGGAAAACCAATGAGCGCTTGCATGCCTAACTCGGTTGCCTTTTGTGCCACCAAATCTAGCTTATCTCCCTTGGTCAAACCAAGCGCTAAAGTCACCTCGATAGGAAGCTCGCTATTGGCATCCAACTCTTCTAAACACTGAAAGGTATGATTTTTTCCATCAACCAGTTTTGAACGCCACTTGCTCTCATCATCAAAGACCAAGATGACCTCTTCCCCTTCTCTTATGCGCATGACCGAAAAGAGATGCTTGATGGTCTCTTGATCCTCTAGGGTCACAAACTCTGACGGCAAATGTCCTTTTACAAAATACTCCTGCATTAGCCGCCGATGACCCCTTTCTTATCATTGGTTTTCTTAAAGATGGCCGCATGCCATTCCCCTTGGATCAGGTGTGTTTCAAGCACCAAACCAGCTGCTAGGGCACTAGCTTCAACCATGGCCCATTTGTCTGCGATAATCCCTGATAAAATCAAATACCCCTCATCCACCAATAAGCGATAAGCATCATCTGTCAACTGAACCAAAATATCCGCCAAGATATTGGCGACAATCACATCCGCTTCTTGGGTCACACCACGGAGTAAATCTCCTGTTGCGACCGTAATCTTATCTGTTTTGGGATTTAGAGCCATATTTTCCTTAGCGACTCGCACCGCTACCTCGTCTAAATCGTAGGCATAGATAGCCTTGGCACCAAGTAGAGCCGCTGCAATGGATAGCACACCGCTACCCGTTCCCACATCAAGAAGGGTCTCTCCACCTCTTAGCACTTGAGAAAGAGCGTATAAGCTCATCTTGGTCGTTGGATGCGTTCCCGTACCAAAGGCCATCCCAGGATCTAAACGGATAATCTTTTCCCCCTCTTTTGGAGCATAATCCGTCCAAGATGGCACAATGGTCAAGTCATGTGTGATCCTAGTGGGTTCATAGTATTTTTTCCACTGCTCTGCCCAGTCATTTTCAGCCAAGTTTTGCGTATCAAGGTGCCACTCGCCAAGATTCAAGCCTAGATTTTCCATCTTAGCAAGACCCGTTCTAATCTCATTTAAAACCTGATTCAAATTCATGGTATCTGGATAATAGCCAATCACCGTCACTTGATCAGACTGCTCCACCTCCAGCAAAATCTCACCAAAGCGCTCTTCTTGCTCCAGATAGTCCGCCGTATCTTCAATAGCGACACCTTGGCTCCCTGTTTCAATCAAGAGATTGCTGACAGCTTCTTGCACCTCACGGTTCACAAAAACCTTTACTTCTTGCCATGTTTCCATTTTCTTGTCCTTTCTAATAGCGGGGATAAGGGTAAAATACCGTCTCTTTAAGGTTAGCCAATCCCGCTTCAAACCGAGCCTTGTCCCATGTCATCACAAATTCTTCTGCTGTTTCGTCCATCAAAAAGTCTAGCACCCCATCAAGTCCAGTTTGCGCAGTTTCTTGAAGAAATTGACTAAAATAAGCCAACCATTCCTTCGAAAATCCTTTTTTGGCCTCAAATGGAATCGTAACCAGATAGTCTTCTTTGTCAAAGCGAGATTTACCCTCTTGGTAAAACAAAAGGAACTCCTCTAAAACCAAGTCTTCTTCCAAGCCTTCAATCGCTTCTTTTCTTGCGATGTCAAGAACGAAACTCACTTCCACCGCATGATTTTTCTTATCCCAGTTGATGGCATAATCATAGTCCAAATGCTTGTCTAATTCTTCCTCTAAGACTGATAAAAATCCGTACTTCCCCATCTTCTCTTCTTTTTTCCCCTTATTTCACTTTTATAGTATAATCATTATTATATCATTTTTCCCAACGAGCGACAGAAAATTGAAAGAAAAGATTGATTTAGAAAGGAAAATCAGCATGACAGAAGCATTAGCCTTGCGGATGCGTCCCAAAACCATTGACCAAGTCATCGGGCAAACCCATCTGGTGGGTGAGGGCAAGATTATCCGCCGTATGGTAGAAGCAGGCAGGCTCTCTTCCATGATTTTATACGGACCACCTGGTATTGGAAAGACCTCTATCGCTAGCGCCATCGCAGGTACAACAGACTATGCCTTTCGCATTTTCAATGCCACAACCGATAGCAAAAAACGCCTCCAAGAAATTGCCGAGGAAGCTAAATTTTCAGGCGGTCTGGTTCTTCTACTGGATGAGATTCACCGTCTGGATAAGACCAAGCAGGATTTTCTCCTCCCCCTACTCGAACAGGGGACCATTACCATGATTGGTGCCACCACAGAAAACCCTTTTTTCTCCGTGACGCCTGCCATCCGTAGCCGCGTTCAGATTTTCGAGCTAGAACCCTTGAGCATTGACCAAATCAAGGAAGCCTTGCAAGAAGCCCTAACGGACAAGGACCGTGGCTATCAAGAAGCCGTCACCATCGATGAGGACGCGCTTGATTTTATTGCCACCTCCACCAACGGAGACTTGCGGTCTGCCTATAATTCCCTTGACCTAGCAGTCCTGTCCACTAAGGAAGAAGACGGCAAAATCCACATCACCAAAGACATCATGGAAAATAGCCTCCAACGCTCCTATATCGCTATGGATAAGGATGGCGACGGGCACTATGATGTCCTCTCTGCTCTTCAAAAATCCATCCGAGGGTCTGATGTCAATGCCAGCCTCCACTATGCGGCAAGGCTCATCGAGGCAGGCGACCTCAATAGCCTAGCCAGACGCCTCTTGGTGATTGCTTACGAAGATATCGGTCTTGCTAACCCCGATGCACAAGTCCACACCTTGACTGCCATTGAAACCGCCAAGCAGCTGGGATTTCCAGAAGCACGCATTCCCATCGCTAATATCGTCATCGATCTCGCCCTCTCACCCAAATCCAACTCCGCTTATATGGCCATGAATCAAGCCTTGAACGACTTAAAATCATCGGGCCACTTGGCTATTCCTCGCCACTTGAGAGATGGTCACTATAAAGGAAGCCAAGAACTCGGAAATGCCCAAGGCTACCGCTACCCCCATGACTACCCTGAAAAATGGGTCAAACAAGACTACCTTCCAGAAAAACTAAGAGGTGTTGATTATTTCAAACCCAATAACACAGGGAAATACGAACGCGCACTCGCTCTCAACAAGGAGCGAATTGAGGACTTGTCAAAAAAATAAGCGGTTACCCCTTGCAAAATTTCTAGAATGTGGTATTATATATATAACGACGCTGTGGTGTACGAATCCACACTAAGTATTGACCGACTATTTTTTGTATTATAGGGAAACGGAATTTCTTGACAGTATGCAGGCCGTCACACGCGGAAGCGACTGAAGTTAAGATGAGTTACCCACCTGCTCTTATAGGCGCGGGTTCAATACAAAACGCGGATCATCGGCACCAATACAGCTTTTCGCCTCCTTAGCTCAGCTGGCAGAGCAGCGGACTCTTAATCCGTGGGTCGCAGGTTCGATCCCTGCAGGGGGCATGATAAGACAAACGAAAAAGCCTTGAGAATCAAGGTTTTTTTACTTTCGATTTATAGATAAGAAATAAAACAGCGCTTGGAAATGATCTTTCCAAACGCTATTTTCATTTTTTAAAGGAGCATCTCATCATCAACAAGATGATGCCCACTCTTTTGGTGAAATAAAGCAAGCAGATTTGGGACAGTGAGATTCTTTTTCTCCTTGCCACGCACATCCACGACGATTTTTCCTTGATGCAGCATGACCAAACGATTGCCGTATTGGATGGCATTTTCCATATTGTGGGTAATCATCAGAGTCGTCAACTGATCGCGTTCAACAATTCTCTTCGTCAACTCCATCACCATATCACTGGTCTTTGGATCGAGTGCCGCTGTATGCTCATCTAAAAGCAAGATTTCAGGCTTTCTAAGCGTTGCCATCAAAAGGGTCAGCGCTTGTCTTTGGCCACCAGATAAAAATTGAGTATCGACCTTCATACGATTTTCCAAGCCCAGTCCCAATTCCTGCAAGGCTTCTTTGAAAAATTGCCGCTCCTTTTCCTTAATGCCTAGGCTAAACCCACGTGAACGCCCTCTTCGATAAGCGACTGACATATTTTCCTCAATGGTCAAGCGAGAAGCTGTCCCCATCTTCGGGTCTTGAAAAACACGACTGATAAAAGGGGCTCTCTTAAAAGCCGGAAGCTTAGTGATATCTTTTCCATTTAGAGAAATGCTCCCTTCATCTACGAGAAAGGTACCTGCCAAGCTATTCATCAAAGTGGATTTTCCGGCTCCATTTCCCCCAATAATCGAGATAAAATCGCCCTTTTCAACCTCTAAATCCAGACCTTTTAGGACATGATTCTCATTAATCGTTCCTTTCTCAAAGGTTTTGTGTAGATTTTTAATGGATAACTGTGCGCTCATCTTATACTCCTTTCTTGAGTGTCGCATCAAAGGCCTTAGATCTTGGAAGGGCTAATTTTTTCTGCAATTCTGGAATGAATAACACCAAGGCAAGGAGAATAGCAGAAGAGAGTTTCACCAAATCAGCATCCATACCAGGAAGCGTCAAAATCGCTAAAATGATGAGGCGATAAAGAATAGAACCTAAAACCACCGCTAATAAACGGTACCCCAGACGTAAGTTGCGTAGGACGACCTCAGAAATGATGACTGAAGCAAGTCCAATGACGATCGTTCCCGTTCCAGAATTCAGATCGGCGTAACCGTTATTTTGAGCAAGAAGTGCTCCACAAAGTGCAATGAGGCCATTAGAAAGCATGTAGCCATAAATCTTCATCCGATCAACTAAAATACCATTGGCTTCACTCATCGGAATGTTATCGCCTGTTGAGCGAAGAGCAAGCCCCAAACGGGTGTTGAAAAGAAAAGTCAAAAGACCAACAACCAAAAAAACAACAACCACACCCAGCAAGAGAACAGCAGCTAACTTGCTAAGACCAAAATCCTGTAACAAACTCACCAAAGTTTCTTTGCGAAGAAGAGTGACATTGGCCTTACCTAAAACCTTGAGGTTAACCGAGTAAAGGGCTGTCAAGGTGACAATCCCTGTGAGCAGTGCTGGAATTTTTAACTTGGTATGAAGAAATCCAGATACCAAACCTGCTAGCATGCCCCCCACTAAAGCCAAAGTTGTGGCAAGAAAAGGGTTGACACCCTTGACAAGACAAACAGCACAGATTGCTGCTCCCAAGGGATAGCTTCCTTCTGCTGTCAAGTCAGCAATATCCAAAATCCGAAAGGTCAGATAAACGCCAATCGCCATCACAGACCACAAGAGACCTTGGGAGACACTTGATAAAATCAAATCCATAAACGCTCCTTTCTAGTCTTTTAAGGCTTCAATCTTAGACACATCAATGCCTAGAGCTTTAGCCATAGCCTCATTGATCGAAATCGCCGCTGTCTTTGGTCCTTCTACAGCAATATTAGCTGGCTTTTCACCCTTCAAGACCTTGACAGCTAATTGACCAGCTTGTAAACCAATCGCATGGTAATCTACGCCGTAAGTAAAGAGAGCAGCGTCTAGGACAGCTTTGTCACTAGCGATTGTAGGAACTTTAGCGGTCTTTACGACTTCACCGATGGTTGCTGCTGTTGAAGCAACAGTGTTGTCAAGAGGAAGGTAGATGGCATCCACTTGTTTGGCTAATGAAGCCATGGTCTGTTCCACATCATTACTATTGGTTACGGTTTTGACAACAATTGTCAATCCTTTCTTTTCTAGGAAAGCCTTGGCTTCCTTAGCTTGTGTCTCAGAGTTGACTTCGCTAGAAGTGTAAAAAATACCAATCGTTTTAGCTGTTGGAACAACTTTTAACAGCATATCCAATTGTTTTTTTACATCTGTTGCATCTGTGGTTCCCGTCATATTGCCATCTGGCTTTTGAAGAGATTCTACTAAACCAGCAGCTACTGGATCTGTTACGGCTGTAAAGACAGATGGGGTGTGACTATCGGCATTAAGAAGAGCTTGGGCAGCTGGTGTCGCAATGGCAAAATTGACATCATTTTTATCTGCTAATTTACCAACCATGGTTTGAAGACTGGCTTGATCTCCCTGAGCATTTTGATAATCTACTGTCAAGTTCTTGCCTTCCTTGTACCCAGCGTCTGAGAGGGCTTCTAAAAAGCCTTTACGAGCTGAAGAGAGGGCATCATGCTCTGCATACTGGATAATCCCAATCTTTGTCTCTTCGTTTTTTGTAGATTTTCCTCCACAAGCTACCAATAGAAAAGCTGTAAGGACGAAAAGTCCTGCTGTCATCATTCTTTTTAACCTCATCTTAATCTCCTTTATGTTTATTTCAATAAGCTACTAGAAAAAACAAGTAACAAAAAAGCCACCTAGATACTCTCTAGGTGACCCTTTATCTGAGTGATAAAAAGAAACACTGTTCCCTACAACTCGGCCACCTAGATCAAATATCTACGTAGCCCAACGTCAAAAACAACTATCGCTACATAGATACAAACAAAACATTTTTGTTGTTGTGTTTGTATCCATGTCTCTCATGCTTACAAACACTATCTAAAATAGCCATAGTAATAAACAGAATGCATTGGTTGTTTCAGACTTTTTGCGAACATCGGTTTCTTCCTTTCTTATTGTTTAAGGTTATGGAATGATACTACCAGTTTTTTTAGGACTTGTCAATCTTTTTTTCCTGATTATTCAAAATAAAGAGAAGAATACGTTTTCATCTTCTCTTTAATCTTTATTATTTTTCTTTGTAAGTCTCTGGTAAGAGATAGACCATCAAAACATAGACAAGACCTGCCAAAACGTAGAACACATTAGATGCGCCGTAGCCCATATTGTCTAAAACGATGCTCCAACCCAAGTTCAAAATCGTATAAGCCGCATAAGCCAAAGCCCAAATCATACCAAACATCAAGGTCGCCCGCTGTGGCGTCATGTTTGGCAATTCGTGCGGGATGCTTTGATAAACAGGATATTGAAGATAAATCAATACACCGTTCAAAAAGGACAAAACGTAAGACAAGAGAGGTGAAATTGGGACGACTAGAATAGACAAGACGCTAATAATGACCTCTAAAATGCCCCTTGATATCAAGTAAGGACGACGTTTACTATTGACTTTTAGTTTCAACATAATAGCTGATCCCAGAATACCACCACCTGCAACAGCAAAAATCATCAGACTTGGTTTAAAATCAGGGTAGTGCTTCACCACTTCAGCTGGAATACTCGTTAGAGGCATAACAAATGGAACAAAGAAGGCTCCTAGCCCTACCCCAAATTTCCAGACAAAAGGATCTTTAATCGCATCTGCATAAGTATAGCTGGTTGATTGGTCATCATTAGAGCTTGTTTCAAAGTTCTTCGCTTGAAGCGTCCAGATGACAAGAGTGATAATGCTCACCAAAGCCACACCACTAAGGGTCACACGCCAATCCGCTCGAAGCAGTTTATCAAACAAGATAAAGCCAAGTGAGACGATAAAGGCACCGATATTATAACCTGCTACAACCAAAGTTGAATAGACGAGCTTACGCTCCTTAGAAATGAACTTAACCAAGAGCGGGTTAAGATAGACCATGAGCATCGAACCACCCAAAGCCATAAACATCCGCGCTAAATTGTAAAGCCAGTAATTAGGCATCCAAACCGCTATCAAAGAAAAGGAAAGGAGCACCAAGGCAATTTGACCTGCTCGTTTGATACCTAGCTTGATCAAAAACCAAGCTGCAATAAAGTTAGCGACCACCCGAGCAATAGTAATGGAGTAGTTAACGATATTACTCGTAACAGAAGAAACCGGACCGTTGAAGTAAGTCTTGATAATCTGTGGCCCAAGCGTTGAGCCTCCAATCCAGCTGGCCGAAAACGTAATATAAGCAATCAACAAAGTAAAAAACATAATGTAGCCAGTCTTTTGGCTAACTTTTTCACTAGTCATGATTTATCTCCTAAATGATTATAGTATGAAAATGAAAAATCGCTCTCCGACCAAAATGAAAGGGCCCTTGTTTTAGTAAGAAATCGGTTTCACCTATTCTAGTATAGACCTTTTCTTCCAAAATAGCAATTATTTGATACCCAAAATTCCATCTCTCAAAAAAGAATAAAACATCATTTTTATAGACTAATTATTCAGTTTTATGTCACAGTTTCTTTTGTTAACCCTCTGGAAAAGTTTTCCACAAGTATCTTTCTAGCTTTTTTCCACAAAAAAACAACCAAAGCAAAAACTTTGATTGTTCCAACAAGAATAATATCTTAGAGTTGTTTGTTGTAGTATTCAACGACAAGTGCTTCGTTGATTTCTGGGTTGATTTCGTCACGTTCTGGAAGACGTGTCAATGATCCTTCAAGTTTGTCTGCATCAAATGAAACGAATGCAGGACGGCCAAGTGTTGCTTCAACTGCTTCAAGGATAGCTGGTACTTTAAGTGATTTTTCACGAACAGAAATCACTTGACCAACTTCTACACGGTAGCTAGGGATGTCAACACGTTTACCGTCAACAAGAATGTGACCGTGGTTAACGAATTGACGCGCTTGACGACGAGTTGTCGCAAGACCTAGGCGGTAAACAACGTTATCCAAACGACGCTCAAGAAGCACCATAAAGTTGAAACCGAGGGTTCCACCTTTGATTTTAGATGCTTGAACGAACAAGTTACGGAATTGTTTTTCGTTCATGCCGTAAGCAAAACGTAATTTTTGTTTTTCAGCCAATTGCAAACCGTACTCTGACAATTTGCTACGGTTGTTTGGTCCATGTTGACCTGGAACATAGTTACGACGAGCTAACTCTTTACCTGTTCCGCTAAGTGATACGCCTAAACGACGTGATTGTTTCCATGATGGTCCTGTATAACGTGACATCTCATGTTCCTCCTATTTGATAATATCATTAAGGCCAATAGCTAAGGAAACCTCAGTCACCTTGAACAATCCTGATTCGTGCAGGAAATCTTCGCCCAAACAGCAAAGGGTACTTCTTCCTACAATCTCCTGTTGACGAGCTTCATACTGTTCTGCTGCTATTTGACACATCAGCTATTATACCACGAAAAAAAGAGACCTGTCAAGTCTCTTTTTCTAATCAAGGTAATGAATCAAGGTTTTTTCCGTCAAAATATCGGAATAAGTATAAGATTCTACATAAGTGTGTTCGTTTATCGGATCTCCTTCATTATCCGTATATTCCACGATAAAGAGAGACTGGTAAACCTCAACCAAGCGCCCAATCTTATTTTTTTCACGCTTTCTTCCGTGTTCGAGGGTCATCTCAACTAGCTGCCCCTCATGTTTTTTTACATCTTCCTTGATTTTTTTCATCTTAGCGACATCTGCAAATGCGTCGTTACTCATTTTTTCTCCTATCTTTCATTAAAATGGGCAATGGTCGAAAATTTATTGTATTCCTTTTGGAACATAAGTTTCACTGTTCCTCTGGCACCACTTCTATTTTTTTCTAAAATCACCTCAACGGTATTGTCAACAAAGGTATTTTCCTCATCCTTGTCGCCACGATCATAATAGTCCTCTCGGTAAAGAAAGGCCACAATATCTGCATCTTGCTCGATGGAACCAGACTCACGAATATCAGACAAGATGGGGCGTTTATCTTGACGTTGCTCCACACCACGTGAGAGCTGACTAAGAGCAATGACTGGAACTTTTAGCTCCTTAGCGAGTATTTTGAGTTGACGTGAAATTTCTGATACTTCTTGTTGGCGATTCTCAGGTCGCGTTCCTGTAATCAACTGCAAATAGTCAATCACAATCAAACCTAGACCATCCTCAAGTTCCTTATCTAGCTTTCTTGCTCTTGAGCGAATCTCTGTAATCTTAATCCCTGGGGTGTCGTCAATATAAATAGGAGCTTCAGCCAGCAATCCTTGAGCAATGGTCAAGCTCTGCCACTCCTCATCGGTCAATTTCCCTGTTCTCAAGTGATGAGAATCCACCATCCCTTCTGCGGCTAGCATCCGATCTACCAAGCTTTCAGCCCCCATCTCAAGCGAGAAAATAGCAACCGCTCTATGCTGCTTGGTAGCAACATTTTGAGCAATATTTAGGACAAAAGCAGTTTTACCGACCGCCGGTCTCGCTGCCAAAATCACTAGTTGATCCGGATGTAAACCTGTTGTCATCCTATCAAGATCAATGAAACCTGTCGGAAGGCCGGTGACATCTGTCGTCTGACGAGAACGTCTCTCCAAACTTTCATAATTGAGCTTTAGGACATCTGAAATTCGCTGAAAACCATTACTTCTAGAACGTTCATTGATCAGGAGCAGGTCTTTTTCTGCTTGACTAATCAAATCATCGGCAGTCTGTGTCCCAGAATAAGCGAGGTTGACAGAATCTGTCAACCTACTAATGATAGCACGTAACTGAGATTTTTCTGCAACAATCTTAGCATAATACTCGACATTGGCACTGGTTGGAACACTATTGACCAAATCCGCCAAATAGGGCATCCCGCCGATTGTCTGAAGATGACCTTCATCATCTAAAATCGTTCTGATGGTTGTTGCATCAATGGCTTCATTGCGGTCATTAAGCCGAATCATCGCTTGAAAAATGATGCGATGAGCATGCTTATAAAAGTCCTCTGGCTCCAAATACTCACGAACGGTAACTAACTTATCTGGAGAGATAAAAATCGCCCCTAAAACGGACTGCTCCGCTAGTAAATCTTGTGGCTGAACCCTTAACTCTTGTGCATCAACCATAGTAGCCTCTTATTTTTTATTAACCTTGTTGAATACTCAAGTTGATGATTCCGTCAACTTCTTTATGAAGCTTGACAGGGACGTCAATTAAACCAATCGCACGTAGGGGCTGCTCCAAGTGAATGTGACGACGATCAACCTTGATACCAAATTGCTTGTCTAATTCCTCAGCAATTTTCTTAGCTGTAATCGAACCAAAAGTACGTCCGTCTGGTCCTACTTTCTCCACAAATTTGACCAAAACTTTTTCATCCTCTAGTTGACGTTTGATTTCCTTGGCTTGGGCCAACATTTCTGCTTGAGCCTTGGCTTCGGATTGCTGCTTGCCACGCAACTCCCCTAGGGCTTGGCTAGTTGCTTCCTTGGCTAGATTTTTCTTAATCAAGAAATTTTGTGCGTAACCTGTTGGCACTTCCTTGACTTCACCCTTTTTTCCTTTTCCTTTAACATCTGCTAAAAAAACAACTTTCATGATAGATCCTCCTTATTATATTGGTTAATCGTTGCAATTAAGCGATCATAAGCTTCCTTGACAGTTGTATGATCGAGTTGACAAGCCGCCAAGTTGAAATGCCCGCCACCTCCCATGTCCTCCATGATGCGTTGAACATTGATTTGTTGACGACTTCTGGCTGAGATGGTTACCTGACCCTTGGCATTTTTAGTAATAACAAAACTAGCATCAATATCTGCCATACTGAGTAGAATATCCGCAGCTTTACTGGTGATGACATTGCTGTAAACCTTATAGTCAAACCCTGTTGCCACCATGATTGACGGATAAACACGTTCTCCTCTTAGAACCAACTCATTGATGGCACGATATTCATCAAAATCAAGTGCTGATAAGGCTTGAATTTCCTTGCTGTCACTACCCTTTTCTCTGAGGTAGCTGGCGACATCAAAGGTTCTAGCCGTCACACGACTGGAAAAATTCTTGGTATCTAGCATAATTCCCGCCATCAAAATGCTGGCTTGAATCGGGCTGAGGCTTTGCTTAGCTGCTTGAAACTGAATCAGTTCGGTCACCAGCTCACAGGCACTACTGGCACCACTCTCGATAAAGGTAAGGCTGGCATTTTCAGGGAAATCTTGATCCCGTCTATGGTGGTCAACCACAACAACTTCTGTAAACTTATCGTAAAGTTCCCTTGATAGGGTCAAGGCCAGCTTGGAGTGATCAACCATAATCAACAAGGAACGATGGGTAACTTGTTGTATGGCTTCACTCACCGTCAAAAATTTCGTTTTCCCATTTGCCACCAAGCGAGAGAGAGCCTTTTCAATATCCGGATTGAGCTCTCTTGGATCATAGACCACATACGACGGCTCAATAATATTTTGAGCGAAAAACTGCATGCCCACAGACGCTCCCAAAGCATCCATATCTAGGCGTCTATGACCCACGACAAAGACCTGATCAGCCATTTGAATTTTATCAGAAATAGCAGTCATCATTGCCCTGGTTCGAGTGCGTGAGCGCTTAACCGTCGAAACAGTTCCTCCTCCAAAGTAATAGAGGGGACTGCGTTCATCACTTTCTTTGACAACGACCTGATCACCTCCTCTCATCAGAGCCATGTTGAGGTTTTGACTAGCCACCTGACCAATCTGGTCATGATGACTATCCCCATAAGCCACCCCCATACTGAGGGTCAAAGAGAGGTGATTTTCCTGAGCTTTTTTTCGAAATTCATCTAAAATCTCGAATTTATTCTCCATCAATCCTCGCAAGGTTTGGTAATCCGTAAAGAGAAAGAAACGATCCCTCGCTATCCTGCGGTAAAACATCCGTTCGTCACGCGCAAAATGTGCAATGAAATCTGCCACAAAACTATTGATTTGTGAAATTTCCGCATCAGAAAGTCCATCTGTCATCTCATCATAGTTATCCACCGAAATCAAGCCGATAACAGGCTGATGCTCCAGAGACTGACTGGTCGCTGTCGCAAGCGAAACGTCAAAGAAATAAAGAATATCCGCACCACTATCCAAATAAACAATATAAGGATTGCCGAAAATGGTCAGACTGCTATCAGCCGCTTCTTCTTTTTTCTTACGGATAACCTCTCGCATAGCCTCCAGATCAAGCTCACCCTCTTCTGAGGTAAAGACCAGCTCGGCATAAGGGTTAAACCAAGAAATGGCTTCACTTTCTTGGTCAAAACGAACCACTCCAACTGGCATGCGATCCAGTAAACTCTTAAGACTGGCTTCTGTCTGCCCATTTAGGCGATCAATGGTCTCTATTTCTGACAGCTCATACATTTGTTTTTGAACCATCAATAGACCAACCAAGAAACTGATGGCCACAAACACACTTAGCCAAAGGGCCAGTTCTGATCGAGTGATGCGACCAATAATCACAATCACACCGAACAAGATACAGCCAATTAGCACCAATTGGATTTTTTCTAAACGAATTTTTTTCATTTATCAACCTCTTGAGACACTATTATACCACAAAACAGCCCTAATTTCTAGGACTGTTCCTGCTTCTTTATTGAGATTTTTTGCTGGCCTTTTGCTTGCCTTCCAGATAAACCATGAGAATGGAAATATCGGCTGGATTGACCCCAGAGATACGACTGGCTTGGCCAATGGTTTCTGGATTGATCTTCTTAAATTTTTGTCTAGCTTCCGTTGCAATGGAGTCAATGTCATCCCAGTCAATCGAAGCTGGAATTCGTTTTTCCTCCATGCGCTTCATCTTAGCCACCTGATCCATCGCCTTATGGATATAGCCTTCGTACTTGATTTCCGTCTCTAACAGTTCGATTACCTTATCATCTAGCTCTTCCTTGGCTGGGCCGATAAAGGTCACAATCGTTGCATAATCGATTTCTGGACGACGCATCAATTCCTTAGCCGTCACCGCATCTGTCAAGGGTTTAAAGCCTAGGGCTGTGATTCTCTCATTGGTCTCCTTGACTGGTTTTAGCTTTTGAGCCTCAAGACGAGCCAGTTCTTCTTCAAATTGGGCTTTTTTACGCTCAAAGACTTGATAACGCACATCGTCCACAAGCCCTACTGCTCGACCAATTGGAGTTAGACGCATATCGGCATTATCATGGCGCAAAATCAAACGATACTCCGCACGGCTAGTCAACAGACGGTAAGGTTCAAGCGTGCCCTTGGTCACCAAATCGTCAATCATAACCCCAATATAAGCATCACTGCGTTTGAGGATGAGCTCTGGCTTGCCTTGGACCTTGAGAGCCGCATTGATCCCTGCAATCAAGCCCTGACCTGCTGCTTCCTCATAACCAGAGGTTCCATTGGTTTGACCAGCTGTAAACAAGCCTGAAATCGCCTTTGTTTCTAGTGTCGCGCGCAACTGATGTGGAAGGACGATATCATACTCAATCGCATAACCCGTTCGCATCATCTCAGCCTTTTCCAGTCCCTTAATTGAGTGGAGCAATTCACGCTGAACATCTTCAGGTAAACTCGTGGACAAACCTTGCACATAAACCTCATCGGTGTCACGCCCTTCTGGCTCTAAAAAGAGTTGATGCCGGTCCTTGTCAGCGAAGCGCACAATCTTGTCCTCAATCGATGGACAGTAGCGTGGCCCCACTCCCTTGACCACACCTGAAAACATAGGTGCACGGTGCAGATTATCCTGAATAATCTGGTGGCTAGAGGCATTGGTATAGGTTAACCAACACGGAATTTGATCCTTGAGGTAATCTTCATCCTTGGACAAAAAAGAAAAATGGTTGGGTTTCTCATCGCCTGGCTGAATCTCTGTCACGCCATAGTCAATCGAGCTGGACTTAATCCTTGGAGGCGTTCCAGTTTTAAAGCGACCAATTTCAAGCCCCAATTTTTTCAAATTATCCGCCAAGGTAATCGAAGCCAAACTATTGTTAGGACCAGAAGAATATTTCAAGTCCCCCAGAATAATCTCCCCACGAAGAGCCGTTCCTGTTGTCACGACAACAGCCTTAGCCCCGTAGTACTGACCCGTTGCGGTCTGAACCCCAGTCACCTTACCATCTTCGACAAGGATGTCGTCAATCATGGTTTGGCGTAGGGTCAAGTTTTCTTGATTCTCTACCGTTTTTTTCATCTCCCTTGAGTAGAGCGCCTTATCCGCCTGTGCTCTCAAGGCGCGAACAGCTGGACCTTTTCCGGTATTGAGCATCTTCATCTGAATATAGGTCTTATCAATATTTTTGCCCATCTCACCGCCTAGGGCATCAATCTCACGTACCACGATTCCCTTGGCAGAGCCACCAATCGAGGGATTACAAGGCATAAAGGCCAGCATATCTAGGTTAATCGTTGCAAGTAGAGTCTGACAACCCATTCGGCTAGCGGCTAGAGCCGCCTCAACACCTGCGTGACCAGCCCCGATGACGATGACATCGTAGATTTCAGTCCACTCTCTCGTTTTTTCCATCTCTTTCTCCTTATTACTTCATAAAAAAAGGCAAAGCTAAAGAAAGGCACCATAAAAAAGGCGACTTTCTATGAGCTTTGACCATCATAGATTTCATCTGATTTTTATTCTATCACATTCGTTCAAAAAGTCAATCATCCTGTCGTCAAGAAAGTTGACAACCTTGTCACTCTCTTTAAATATACTGACAAGGAACACCATTTTGATAAGCCATATCAATGATACCTCCACCCAAGCATTCCTCACCGTCATAAAAGACGACAGCTTGACCAGGCGTGATAGCACGTTGAGGCTCATCGAATAAGACTTCTGCTGTTTCTCCTTTAACATGAACGGTCACCTTGACATCAGGTTGACGGTAGCGAAACTTAGCTGTGCAAGTCATTGTGAATTCTTCTGGCATCTCTTTCGTGAAATGAATCATAGAAGCGTCAAGGCTAGTTGACATGAGTGATTCATGATAAAAACCTTGTCCGACATAAAGAATGTTCTTGGCGAGATCTTTTCCGACTACAAACCAAGGGAGATTGTCCCCACCGATTTGTCCTCCGATACCAAGACCTCCGCGTTGACCGATAGTATAGTACATGAGCCCATTGTGTTCTCCCATGTCCTTACCGTCAACCGTCATCATCCGCCCCTTTTGAGCAGGAAGGTAGTTGCCGAGAAATTCTTTAAAATTCTTTTCCCCAATAAAGCAGATTCCTGTCGAATCCTTTTTCTTAGCGGTTGCAAGACCGGCTTCTTCTGCTAGACGACGAACCTCTGATTTTTGTAAATGTCCTAGGGGAAAGAGGGTCTTTTTTAGTTGGTCTTGTGATAATTGACTGAGAAAATAAGTCTGATCCTTTCCTTGATCAGCACCTCTCAGCATGTGAACCACGCCTTCTTCATCCGTAACGACTTGCGCATAATGCCCAGTCGCCACATAATCGGCACCAAGGCTCATGGCATAGTCCAAAAAGGCCTTGAACTTGATTTCCTTATTACACATGACGTCTGGATTTGGTGTTCGACCCGCTCGGTACTCTGCTAAAAAGTACTCAAAGACACGGTCCCAGTATTCTTTTTCAAAATTGACCGAGTAGTACGGAATACCGATTTGATCCGCAACGGCAGCAACATCCTTGTAGTCCTCGGTAGCCGTACAGACACCGAACTCATCGGTATCGTCCCAGTTTTTCATGAAAACACCAATCACATCATAGCCTTGTTCTTTGAGAATAAGGGCAGTTACGGACGAATCCACACCGCCACTCATCCCCACAACAACGCGTGTGTTTGAATGATCTAACATATAGTCTCCCATCTATTCGTTGAAAAAACGATTTGAAGGTCGTCTTTCAAAGTAATATGAACGGGGCAGC
This sequence comes from Streptococcus sp. STR1/CE/0325, assembly GCF_055386095.1. Lineage (NCBI taxonomy): Bacteria > Bacillati > Bacillota > Bacilli > Lactobacillales > Streptococcaceae > Streptococcus > Streptococcus sp. STR1/CE/0325. The sequence goes on from NZ_AP045018.1 coordinate 1,822,186, forward strand.
TTCTAGTCAACCCCGTCTCAACATTATAACAATTTTTTATGAGATGTCAACGAAAGATGTTTCCTAATGCTAAAAGCAAACAGGCCCAACCACGACAAGACACAAACTAGGAATAGACCATAAAAGTAAGCTGGGGCTTGATAGGTCAAAGAGAGATGATTTCCTCCCGCTCGACTCGTTACAATAGGATTTCCGATTTCGGTTAATTGTGAGGCTTTTGGCTTAAAGACTTGACCGTTTAACCGTAAATGAGTACGTTTATAGTAAAAAACAGGCAGTTGAACTTTTTCTCCTTCTTTTGCTTGCCAGCTTAAAACAAGACGCGATTTGTCCACCTTGATACGAATTCCTGGATGATTGAAAACATACTTCGCATATAGTTTATAAGTATTTTTTCCTTCCAAGGAATGGTAAATCGGAACATAATCAGGCGTTGCTTTTTCTAGCTTTTCTAACAGTTTTCCCTTATCTCGGTCAAAGACTAGCTGCCTTAAAGTATTGTAGTCTGCACGAACATAAGCATGCTTTTGCTCCTCTAGAAGAATCTGGTTTTGCCTAGAGCTATCAATCTTATCTTGTGTATAGGAAGTGATTTCAAATAAGGCAAAACCAATCAATAAAAGAAAGCCTCCTTGAAGCAGTTTTTTAGGAAACGAAAAACCTTGCAACATTCTTGCCACAATTAAAAGCAAAAGGACTACAGCTGGAATAAAGAAACGAAACGGAAATTGAATCAACTCAACCAACTTGACATCTCTGTCAAGGAAAAATTGCCAAGGAAAGACACTACTTGATAGGAACAGAAGGCTTAAATAGGTGCTATTTAAAACCCAGTCCCACTTTGAAAAACGATGCCAAAACAAGATGACATAAAGAATTTGAACAGTAAACAAGAAGAAAAAGACCATGGGACGTGTAATCCAATAAGAAGCGGTCAAGTCAATGGTATTTTGAGCCATGGTCACGTTGACAAACGGATCAACTAACTGATTATCTTGCCTTAAAAAGAAAAGAGCCCCCCAGATATTCAGTGTCAACAAGATAGACAAAAAAACAGCTGCTAGACCTTGTTTAATGAGCTTGACTTTTTCTGGTGTCAAGATAAAACCATAAACAAAGAAAGGGATGTAAACAAGAACTAAGAAGAAAGTGCTGAGAAGATGGATCTGCATCATCAGTGCAACTGAAAAAGCTAATCGGATGACCGATATTTTTTGATCCTTCATCATCTGTAAAATAGGCAGCAAACAATAAGGCATAAAGGCTGCTCCCCAACTTGAGAAACCTTGTCTAATCGTCCAATACTGAATAGAAAAAGTCGTCAAGTAAAGGATTGACAGGCCTACTGCAATGTCTCGGTTAATCCGCGCAACTCTTAAAAAACGAAATAAAGAAAGACCTGCAACAAGGTGTAGTAAAAACCGAGAAACCAATTGATAAGTAAACCAGTTAGAACTAATCCAGACCAAAAATCCTTGAAAATAAGCAAAGAGAGGACCATATAAAGCATTGATAATTCTCCCTGACGATTGAAAACCATACAAGGAGATAAAATAAGCAAAATTTCCCTCTTTTAACTGCTGGCTGGTCTCATAAAAGCGATTATAGTGGAATAAAGAATCCGATCCCAAAATCACATCTTTTTGCCACCACTGAGGAAGAATCAGTAACCCCGATACCATCACAATCAACAGTATAGCTAAAATGTCTTTATTTTTTTCACGCTTTAACATGTTACCATTATAGCATAAGAGAAAGTTTTTTGGTATAATGGGTAGCAATAACGCGCACTTCCTTCCCTTTTTCAACCTAAGGAGGAAACAGTAGCTTGACAGGAGATTGTGATGCATTTATTTTTTGATTTAGACGGCACTTTAGTTGATAGCAGTGAGGGAATTCTCAACTCTTTTTACCACACTTTTAAAACCCTTGGTTTACAAGAGGTTGACATCAAGACTTTTAGAAGTTTTATCGGACCGCCTTTAGAAACAACCTTTGCGCGTTTCTACGAAAAACCTGAAGACATTGACAAAGCCATTGCTGTTTTTAGAGATTACTATGAAGCAGTCGGCGTGCATGAGAAGGTTTTTCCTTATGAAGGTATCCCTGAGCTGCTTGAGGCTCTCAAAAAAGCTGGACACGAGCTTTATGTCACGACCAGTAAACACGAACCCATGGCTCTCTTGATGCTAGAAGAACAAGGGCTTGCACCTTATTTTAAAAAGGTTTATGGCTCAACACCAACGCGATTTGAAAAAGGTGATGTCATCAAGGCTCTCATAAAAGACGAAGATCTCAAAGAGCTTGACCAAATGGCTATTATTGGTGACACTAAGTTTGATATGATTGGCGGAAAACAAGCCAATATTGGGGCTCTTGGTGTCAGCTGGGGCTTTGGTGAAGCGAGTGATCTCTTAGAAAACGGTGCCGACTACGTTGCCAACTCCCCCAAAGACTTACTCTCTTATCTTCAAAAAGAATATTAAAAAAAAGACCTTCTGAACTGCACCCCAAAAGTTAGACACAAAATCTAACGATTGGGGTGCTTTTCTTATGAAATTAAGTTATGAAGATAAACGAGGTATATACAAGTTGAGAAAGAGAGGTGTATCATGGCCTCAGATCAGTCAGCGATATGAAGTCTGTCCTTCCAATCTCAAGTACATGGTTAAACTCATGGATAAATATGGTGTTGAGATTGTTGAAAAGGGTAAAAATCGGTATTATTCACCCGAATTAAAGCAGGAAATAATGGATAAAGTCTTGATTCATGGTTGCTCTCAACTCTCAGTTTCCCTTGATTATGCCTTGCCAAATCGAGGGATGCTCCCAAATTGGATAGCCAAATACAAGAAAAACGGTTATACTATTCTTGAAAAATCAAGAGGGAGACCACCAAAGATGGGACGTAAACGTAAGAAAAACTGGGAAGAGATGACAGAGCTGGAACGTCTTCAGAAGGAATTAGAATACCTTAGAGCGGAGAATGCTGTGCTAAAAAAGCTGAGAGAATACCGCTTGAGGGACGAAGCAAAGCGCAAAGAGCAACAGAAATCATTCAAGCATTAACGAATCAGTTTTCCCTAGAAACGCTACTCGAAATCCTTGATTTGCCACGCTCCACCTATTACTATCAAGTGAGGCGACTGGCTAAGCCAGATAAGGAGAAAATTATCAAGGATGAAATACAATCTATTTATGATGACCATAAAGGTGATTACGGCTATCGTCGGATTCATTTAGAATTACGAAATCGTGGCTTTATCATCAATCACAAAAAAGTGCAGCGCTTGATGAAAGAGTTAGGCTTGACCGCTCGTATTCGTCGTAAGCGCAAGTATTCTTCTTACAAAGGTGAGGTGGGTAAGAAGTCTAATAATCTGATTAAACGTCAATTCGAAGGCTCTAAACCTTACGAGAAGGGCTATACCGATGTGACGGAGTTTGCCTTACCTGAAGGGAAACTTTATCTCTCCCCTGTTCTTGATGGCTATAATAGTGAGATTATTGATTTTACCCTATCTCGCTCACCTGACTTGAAACAGATTAAAACCATGCTTGAGAAGGTTTTTCCAGCAGATTCATATAGCGGAACCATTCTTCACAGCGATCAAGGCTGGCAATACCAGCACCAGTCTTATCATCACTTTTTGAAAACCAAAGGAATTCGTTCCTCTATGTCTCGCAAGGGAAATAGTCCAGATAATGGGATGATGGAGTCCTTCTTTGGCATTCTCAAATCTGAAATGTTTTATGGATTTGAGAAGTCTTATCAATCCCTTGATGACCTTGAGCAAGCTATCACAGATTACATTTTTTACTACAACAACAAACGAATCAAAGCAAAACTAAAAGGACTTAGTCCTGTGGGGTACAGAACTAAATCCTTTAGATAAATAAAATGTCCAACTTTTGGGGGTCAGTACATTCAAGGTCTTTTTTTATGATTATTGCATGCCCCAAGCAGATAATCCTTGTTTGTTATAAGCATTGATGGCTGAGTTAATCTGATCTTGAACGGTTGCCGTTGATCCCCAACCTGGATTGGTTTGGAAAAGACCGTTTGAAACATTTGGGTTTCCATTTGACTCACGCGCAATGATATATTCCCAAGTCGCTTGAGAAACACCTGTGGCTGCAGCCATTTGAGCTGCGGCTTCTGATCCGATAGCACCTGCAGTATTGCCGTTTGCTAGAGTTGTTGAGCCAGCGTAGGCAGTCGCATTGCTATAAGTTGCTGCAACACGTTGCTCTCCTGCATTGATTGAAACCTCAACGACTTCTGGATGATGCGCAGTTCCTGCGGCACTACCTTGTTCAGCAGTGGCTAACTCTTCGTTAACAGACTTGTCTTCTTGGGTAGACGCTTCTTGAGCCTTCTTGTCAAGCGTTGTGGTTTGTGAATCGTCTGTTGAGCTTTCCTTAACTGCTTTTTTAGAAGAGATAACCTTTTTCTTGGTCGTCACTTCCTTATCCCCCTTGAGCGTTGAAGAAGAAAACACATGTTTACTTCCTAAAACGGCTACTAGTGCAAATAGCGTCACAAAGAGGGCTAAACTTGCTTTAATCACTTTTGATTGTTTGATAATATCTAACATATAAAAATAATAACCTTTCTTCTCTACTATCCATCTTAACCTTTATTTGTTACTTTTTAATGTTAATTAAATGAAATAGATTACAACGAGATGTTATTTTGACACGTTAGTGGGGGAAATAGGGGTCTAATACCAACCATTAGCTAACCAAAATCCTTGTGCAGCTACCCATGAGCCATAACGATTCTGCACATATTGATCCGCCACACGTTCTTGATTTTCTGGCGACAAATCACCATTTAAGTAACTCAAAGATAATTGATAGCGACCATAATATTGACCGTTTTGAGCGGTGTAACTACCGCTTGATTCTTTTTGAGCGATCCATTCCTTAGCTGCTTGCTCGCTTTCGCTCAAGCTAGAAGTGGCTACCGGCGTGCTTTCTTGCTTGTTTTCTTCTGCCTTAGCTGGCTGACTATTTGATGTCTCTAGATTGAGCACTTGACCAACATGGATGAGGTTAAGGTTACTAATCTGATTTTGTTCTGCAATCTTTTCTGCTGTCGTTTGATAACGCGCCGCAATGGCTGATAGGGTGTCACCAGATTGTACCGTATAAGATTCTGCCAAAGCACTTTGGGATAAACCAAGTAACGCTAAGAAAGATAAGCCTACCACTCCTCGTTGTACTTTTTGTTTTACTGATAATGTCATATTCATTCTCCTTTAAAAAAACTATGTTCCCTATCATACCCATCTATTATTACTTGAATTTTGAAGTTGCGTTAAAATTATTACAAGTAAATTGCTGGAAAACTAAGAAAACGCCTCCAAAAGAAGCGTTTCAGTGTTTTTTAAGAAAAAATAACAAGATGCCAAGCCCTAAAAGACTGATAATCACCAGCGTATCTGGTGCCTTCCATGACAAAATACGATACTTAGTTCTGCCATCTCCACCTTGATAACCTCTTGACTCCATGGCAGTCGCAAGAGCGTCCGCCCGCTTAAAACTAGAGGCAAAAAGAGGAATGAGCAAGGGAACTGTCGCCTTAATCTTTTGAATGAGGTTTCCTTCTCCAAAGTCCACCCCACGTGCGCGCTGGGCATTCATGATACGGGTGGTATCATCCATCAGAGTCGGAACAAAACGCAGACTCAGTGAGAGAATCAAACCAATCTCATGAACAGGAACCTTCAAGGGTTTGAGAGGTTTCAATAAGGATTCCACCGCATCTGCTAAACTTAAAGGAGTGGTAGTCAATGTGACTAAGGTCGAAAAAGAAAGAATTAAGACAAATCGCGCAAAGATTAAGGCGGCTTGTGTCAGGCTGTAATCACTGATTTCAATAATGCCCCAATGAAAAAGAACCTTTCCCCCTCGGACAAAAAACATCTGAAATAAGGTGGTAAATAAAATAATTCCAACCATGGGTTTTAAACCATTTAAAAAGACCTTAAATCCAATTCCAGATAGCAAAATGGCAAACAGCGTAAACAGGCTAAGAATGACATTTGTGATGAGATTATTGGCCCAAAAGATGATGACCAGATACACCAACAAAGCCAGCAACTTACTTCTTGGATCCAAGCGATGAATAAAGGAATCACCCGGAATGTAGCGCCCTAAGATGACATTATTCATGTAACCAAACCTCCACAAACTCATCAATCGTCACAGGCAAACGCTCAAACGCCACCCCACGATTCCTTAAATCTTGCGCAAATTTGGTCACCTGTGGAACTCCTAATTGTTTTTCTTCTAACAACTGAACCTCTTGAAATAAGTCTGATGGAGAGCCAGAAAGGATAACCCTGCCTTTTTCCAAAACATAAACCTGATCGGCAAAATTTGCGACATCATCCATGACATGTGTCACCAAAACCACGGTCATTCCCTTTGTATGCAAGTCAGAAAAAAGTGCCATCAATTCTTTTCTTCCTTTCGGATCAAGACCTGCTGTGGGCTCATCGAGCACTAAAACAGTAGGTTGCATGGCTAAAATACCAGCGATGGCAACACGGCGCATTTGCCCACCAGATAACTCAAAAGGATTACGTTCAAACAATTCTTCTGAAATCCCAACGAGAGACAAGGCTTCACGCGCTCGTGACAGGGCTTCTTCGTCTGAAACCCCAAAATTTTTCGGTCCAAAAGCGACATCTTTTAAAACCGTTTCTTCAAATAATTGACTTTCAGGAAATTGAAACACCAAACCCACTCGTTGTCTGAGGAGGCGACTGTCTTTTGCCTTAGACTCAGCCGTCAAAGTGACTTCATCAACGACAACGGTTCCTTTGGTGGGTAAATTTAAGCCATTTAAAAGCTGCATGAGAGTTGATTTCCCAGAACCCGTATGCCCAATAAAAGCCGTATAAGAGCCGCTTTTGATGTCTGCTGTGATATCAAAAAGGGCTCGCCCTTCAAAAGGCGTTCCCGGTTGATAGGTATAATCTACTTGTTTGAGAAAGATTCCCATAAATAGTCTCCTAATTCTTTTTGCGTTTGGTAATGATGCGGCAAAACAACCCCCTTTTGCCTCAAGGCAGCTTGCAGTTGACTAGAAAAGGGACGATCTAAGCCAAAATAAGATAATTGTTCTCCCCTTTGAAACAGCTCTTTGGGTGTCATCTCTGCCTCAAGATGACCATCTTTGATGATGAAAACGCGATCGCTCATTTCAATTTCATCCAAATCATGCGTGATGGAAATCAAGGTCAAGGGGCGGGTTTCTCTCACCTTCTGAATCGTCCTCATCAGATGCAGACGCCCTCTTGGATCCAACATGCTGGTTGCCTCATCTAAAATTAAAATATCAGGAGCCATAGCCATGATGCCAGCAATCGCCACCCGTTGCTTTTGACCACCAGATAGACGAGCAGGCTCTCTCTTTTTAAAATCCAACATCCCCACCAAATCTAGAGCAGCATCCACTTTTTTCTTCATTTCTTCATAAGGGACGCCTCTATTTTCAAGACCAAAAGCCACATCATCTTCAACCGTAGCCCCAACAAACTGATTGTCTGGATTTTGAAAGACCATGCCAATGCTCCGGCGAACCTCCCAAACATTTTCTTCGCTCAGTTCTCTGCCATCAATTAAAATTTTTCCCGTTTCCGGCTGCAATAAGCCATCAATCAAGCGCACAATGGTCGATTTCCCAGAACCATTGTGACCAACAATGGACACCCATTCTCCTTGTTTCACGTGAAACGAGATATTTTCCAGCTGATAATCTGTGCTATCTTCTTGATAACGAAAAGAAACATTCTCCAATCGAATCATTTGAAGGTATCCTTAAATAAAAAGCTAGCCCCTTTGAAATAATCATAGCCAGAATAAAGGGTAAAGAACAAACAAACATAAAGCATCACTTGACCAAGTAGGGGCAAATGACATAAAAGCAAGATAATCGCAAGCATTTGCGCGGCGGTTTTAATCTTACCAGGCATGGCAGCTGCTAACACTTCTCCTCCTGTCTCCACCAAAAGTAGGCGAAGACCAGTCACCGCTAGCTCCCTGCAGATAATGACCGCACTAATCCAAGCAGGAACCATTCCCAAGCCCACTAACATGATAAAAGCACTCATGACTAGCATCTTATCAGCAAGAGGGTCAGCAAATTTCCCGAAATTACTCACCACTTTCCACTTTCTAGCCAAATACCCATCCAAATAATCTGTGAAGCTTGCCACGGCAAAAATCGCAGCTGCCCACAAATGAAGTGTCAGACTATCAGAAATAGAGGTCAAGACTAAAAAGATGGGAATCATGACAATGCGAAGGAGGGTTAATAGATTTGGAATATGTTCTTTTTTCATATTAATGTTAATACACCTTCCTAACGAATACTGAGGTTAACATAGGACAAATCAGATGTCAAAGCAGACAAATCTAAAGGCTGCTGATCAATCGTTACAGAGACTGCTCCAGAAACCCCTAAAGTCAAGGTCGCATCCGTTGTGCCTTCTGGCAAGGTCACTGTATATTCTGGATTATCAGCTGACAAGGTCACCCCTTCTTCACCGATCGTATCATTAGCCACAGCTACCCAGCTTCTGCCTTGCGTGTCTTTCAAGGCAAAATGAATCTCAACTGGTTGCGTTGCTTGTTCCAATGTCGCTTGCAATAAATCGTCTGAGCCTTGAACGGTCAACTTAGCAGCAGTTTCTTCACTTGATGATGACGCAGAGCTGCTTGAAGCACTCGGTGCTGAAGATGACGGTGCTGAAGCTACCTGACTAGACGTAGGCGTCTTGCTTGTTTGACTTCCTGTCACCTCTCTAAGGACGATATAGCCCACAAACGCAACGATAATAATCGCTAAGCTTGTCAAAAGAATCAAAGGAAATTGAGAAGGTTGCTTTTCCCTGTGGTGATAACGACTGCTCCTGCGGTGAGTTGCGTTAGACTTGCTCTCTTTTTCTTCTACTATGACGGACTGTTCTTCTTTTTCACTCACTTCTTGCTCCAAAGAAACAGCTTCCGAGGTAGTCGGAGCAGAGCTCACTGACTCTGAGAAAGAAAAACGCTCTTCTGATGACGACGAAAGAGTGAAGGCTTTGGTTTCTTGATCACTCTGACTAGAAGGACTACTTTCCTTGTACTCTTCTTGGGCTTGACGTTCATTTCGGTAACCATGAATTAAGGAAACACCATCTAAATCAACAGCTTTGGCGAAGGATTCAATATAAAGATTGACATCTTCTTTTGGAATGAGTTGAAATTGATCCATTTCCATCGCCAACAAAAAATGAGCTGGCACGCCGGATAATTCGGTTACTTTCTCCAAATCATAGTGCTTCGCTGTCCGTGCCTTTCTGAGGCGTTCACCAATACTATCTTGCTTCATTCAAAAACTCTCACATTTCTCTTCATTTTTATTCTATTATAGCACACAAACCAAAATGCTGCATCCTTAGGACCGAGGAAAAAAGGTCACATTGGAAAACTCAGCATCCTGCAAAAAATCCCGCCCAATCGCCAACACATCATCCAAATTTAGCCGCTCAATGACTTTTGGAACATCAAAATAAGTACTCTCGCTGGTCAAATAAGTCAAAAATTGCTCGCCCAAGTGATAGGCATCGTCTAAACTGTGGATAAAATCTCCGTAAAGTTCTTTTTTAGCCAAGGAAAAACGTTCTTCAGTAAGGTTGACTTCTTCTGTAAACCTTCTTAACAACTTGTTGACGCGGCTTGACATCCCAATTGGCTCATCTGTCTCCACCGATAAATAGGCATAACGAAAATAAGGAGTCACTTCCATCTCTATCTGAAAAGTGTCATCGATTTTACCAGATTGGTACCATTCTTGATGACTATCTGATAGCCAACCTACTGACAGAGCAAAAAAGAGGGTTAAACCAATTCTTTGCTCAAGAAGGGAATAGGTGTTTGATAATTTTCCTTTTATACCAATCCCTAATTTAGGCTTGACTACATCGTCAACAGTCATTGACATAGAATTTACAGTTTTTTTCTCTTGATGAAGGCTCTTTTTTCGCTGGTTGACTGGATTTTTTGAGCTACTCTTTTCATCCCAAACAGGCAACAGGTCATCTAGTTCATTTTCTTTAATATCTCCCACAAGGCAAAGAACCATGTTGGACGCAAAATAATAGGACTCATGGGCTTCTTCTAAAACCTGCGGATTGATTTGCCGTAAACTCTCTTTTGTCCCTGCTATATCCTCAGCAATAGGCGTCCCAGGATACAGACAAGCCAAAACCTGTTGGTATAAAAGGGAGTCTAAATCATCTTGATAAAGATCAATCTCTTGCTCAATAATCCGTTTTTCTTTCTCAATCGATGCCGGAGAAAAAGAGGTCCTTGACACCATCTTTAACAACAATGCCAGATTTTCTTTTAGTTTTGACTTGTCTGTTGAGAGCATGTAAGTCGTTCGTGTCAAACTTGTAAAGGCATTGCTTTCTGCTCCTAGCCGTGTAAATAGCTGACTAGCATCTTCACCGTTTTTTAGCTCAAACAGTTTATGTTCCAGGAAATGGGCCAAGCCACTAATCGGACGCTTCCAATCTTCTAACCAATTGTCCATCGCCCCAAACTGAACACCTAGCAAGGCTGTCACACCTTGAAAATCCTTCTTAGGTAAAACATAGACAGAAAGCCCATCAGTTAACCCAATCTCAAAATAAGACTCTCCAATCAAAGGAAATGGCTGATGTGAAACAGATAAACTCATTTAGACTCTCCCTCTAAAAAATAAAGCGCTTGTAACTGTACTTGTTTGGAACAAGCCAAGATATCCTCTTTACTCACTGATTTTATCTTTTCCTCCCAATCCTCAAGCGATAGACCGCCTTCATACAATTCATGATAAGACCAGTCGATCCACTCCTTGGGATAATCTCTTAGACGCTTGACATCTGTCATTAAGAGTTGTTTGATATCTTCTAAAAAGCGAAGAGAAAAACGTCCTGTTTTCAATCGATGGAGTTGGTCTGAAATCATCCGAAAAACACGATTGCGATTTTTGGCGTCAATTCCCGTGTAAAGACTGAGTAAACCTCTTGACAAGCTAATCTCACTTCCCAGATGATAGGCCAAACCTTCTTTCTCACGAATACTTTGGAAAAGCAAAGATTCTTGATAGCCTCCAAGCAACGCATTTAAGACAATCAACTGGTACCATTCGTCATCTTGAGGTGTATAGATAGGAAAGCGGTAACCAAGTTGTAAAACAGATTGTTGATTCGAGCGACTGGACAACTTTTGTTTTATCAGCGAAACTTCATTTGTAAACCAAGGACGAATTCTCTCTTTTACTTCTCTATCTTCAAAAGGAAACTGATAAAAACGCTGCATGAGTTCATAGGCTTCGACCTGACCGACTAAAAAAATATCAATCTGGTCTTCTGCCAGCATCCGATTAAATTCTTGATAAACAGTGTAGGAGGTTTCTTTCTCAACTAATGCAATGGAAGCATAGGGAGAAACTTGAAAATTTGGATCGTCAAAAAAGAGATGTCTCATTTCATTTTCGCTGACAACAAAAGCATCTTCCTTTTCCAGTGCCAGCATTTGAAGCACCGACTCTTTTTCTCGCTTAAAAACTTTTGGTTGATACTGAACCACTGAAACAAGCGGGTTGTAAAGGATGCTGTCAAGGAGATGAAGGACTTCTTCCAACAAGTTTTCCTTGTAAAAGGTATAGTCTTCTCGGATAAAGCTGATGTCTAAATCAACGATGTGGTAAGCCCCTCTGATGGAAACCGATGTTGAAAGGTTTGCGCCGTATAGACTTGCTAGCTTCTCTCTAAACTGCTGGATACTGGGATAATCCTTGGTTGCTGTCTCTAGCATTTGAGCCACTAGAACACGTCTTGCTACCGTTCGTGTATCTAATTTCCCTGTAAAGCGTACTGTCAAGTGATTGGTCTTAAATTTTTCTGTTTTGAGGAGGTGAAACTCCACCCCTTTTGCAATTTTCATGCGTTCTTCCTTTTATTTGTCATTGTTACCATTATATCACTTTTTTAGCCTTTCGCACGCTGTAAGAATGACTTTCTCGCATTTATCTTTTTAGGAGCAGTACTTGTCTGTTTCTTCTAAAGCATGGTATAATAAGGCATAATGGAGGACAAACAATGAAATACACCTTATTTGATGAATACATTACTTTACAGGCTTTGCTCAAAAAAGAGCGCATTATCGAAAGTGGAGGCAATATCAAGGCTTTCCTAGCGGAGCATACTGTTCTCTTTAACGGAGAAGACGAAAAAAGGCGCGGGAAAAAACTAAGAGTTGGAGATAAAATAGAGATTCCCCATCTAAACATTAGCTTTGAAATACTTGCCCCAACCGAGGCAGAGCGTCAAATCTTTGAGGAGGAACGAAAGGAAAAAGAACGGGTGCAAGCCTTAGTCAAGTCCCTAAATCAAGAGAGAAAAGCCTCAAAATCCGCTAAAAAAATGAAACAAGAAAACAAGCAACCGGTGCGGTTCCCAGGAATCAATCATTAAAATGTGGCTCAAAGATCTCACACTCAAAAATTACCGTAACTACAAGGAAACAAGCCTGTCTTTTTCTCCTCACCTTAACGTTTTTCTCGGAAATAATGCCCAAGGTAAAACCAATCTCCTTGAGTCCATCTACTTTCTTGCGCTGACAAGAAGCCACCGGACAAAATCGGATAAAGATCTCATCCAATTTGAAGAAAACAGTTTAAACTTAACAGCAAGTTTACAAAAAAGGAGTGGGCAAATCCCTCTTGAAGTTACCTTGACAGATAAGGGTCGCAGCATCAAGGTTAATCATCTCAAACAAGGAAAACTGTCTGATTATATCGGAACCTTATCCGTTGTTTTGTTTGCTCCTGAAGATTTACAACTCATCAAAGGAGCACCACAGCTTAGACGAAAGTTTATGGATGTTGACTTAGGGCAGATAAAACCAGTTTATCTCTCCGATCTCACAACCTATCAACATATCCTCAAACAGCGTAATAGTTATCTAAAGACTGCAGAGCCACTGGATAACACCTTTTTAACGGTCTTAGATGAACAACTCGCTGACTATGGCTCTCGTGTGCTCTTACATCGCTTGGCCTTTGTCAAAGAACTTGAGACCCTTGCCAATCACTACCATCATATCCTATCGGATCACAAGGAAGTTCTCTCACTCACCTATCAAACGAGCTTAAACTTGACAGACTTGTCAAGTTTAAAAGAGCAATTTCTCCAACAATTAGCCCAGCAGCGGACCAAAGATATCTTTAAAAAAAATACGAGTATCGGCCCCCACCGAGATGACCTAGCCTTCTTTATCAATGGAATGGAAGCACGATTTGCCAGTCAAGGGCAACACCGAAGCTTCATCCTTTCTCTCAAAATGGCCGAAATTGAACTTATCAAACAAGTTACTGGTGACTCCCCCATTCTTCTTTTGGATGATGTCATGAGTGAGCTTGACAACAAACGGCAAAACAAACTGTTAGAAGGAATTCTGGAAAACGTTCAAACCTTTATCACCACAACAAGCCTTGATCATTTAGAGCATCTCGGGGAAGATTTGACCCTCTTTCAAATTGACAATGGTACTGTCAACGCCTTGTCTCATCCAAAGAAAAAGCAACCTTGATTCTTAAATCAAGGTTGCTTTTTCTAATAAGATTTAACAATTCCCAACAAAAGGGCACCTGCAATAAAGCAAATCGTTCCAATGATAATCCAACGCACCTCTTTTTTGGTTTTTTTCTCCCCTAAAAAGAAGATACCACCGATAATGGAAATAATAGCTCCCAATTGTGAGAAGGAAAAGGCAATGGCAAGACCTGCCTCAGCAGCTGCAAGCAACATAAAGATGTTACCAATTCCCCAAAGAATACCGACAAAAGCATTCTTTAAAACCACTCCTTCTAGGGTGACTTGTCCTTTCATAAAAGCAAGAGCCCCCAGCACCATACCAACAGCCATGGGTAAGATAACCGCTAAGGCATCAAAATGCATGATGTTGTTATAAAGAACTGTAAAAGACACATAACCGACGGTTGAGATCATGACATCCCGAAAGCCTTTAGAATAATTGTGGTTTTCTTGAAAAGTTGCACTCGATTTGTCTTGACGGCTGGAAAAATAAAAGCCAATGACAAGACTACAAAGAGCAATGCCACCTAGAACAAATTGGATGGGCTTGGTCCACTCATGAAAGGCTAAAACACCAATCAAGCTTCCCAAGATTAATTGACTCCCACTTGACAGAGGATTACCAACTGATACCCCCATATCCTTCATGGCTTGGAATTGAAAATTTTGCCCAACGCTCCACAGTAAACCTCCTAGAATACCGACCAACCAAATAGTCAGGTTTAATTCTGGCTTTGTAAAGAGGTAAACAATCACAGCAAATAGCAACCCTCCCAAGGTCATCCCCAAGGTTTGTTGGTTGGGACGGCCTCCGATTTTGGTACTAATCGTTCCCATACTGCCCCAAGCAAAAATAGGAACGATCGCATACAAAATTCCTAACATTTTTTCTCCTTTACATTATTTACATCGTTGTCAACTTAGATTGATTTCTCTGTCAACTATAAAAAAGATGGGCGAACCCATTCTTTTTTATCTCACGGAATAGTTTGGTGCTTCGTTGGTGATTTGCACATCGTGTGGATGGCTTTCAATCAAACCAGCACCGCTCATACGAATAAATTGAGCGTTGTTGTGAAGGTCAGCAATATCTGCCGCACCAACATAACCCATACCAGAACGGATACCACCTAGCATTTGGAAGACAATATCTGAAACAGCTCCCTTATAAGCAACTCGTCCTTCGATTCCTTCTGGAACGAGCTTGTTGGCTTCATTGACCGAACCTTGGAAGTAACGATCGCTTGACCCCTTCTTCATGGCTGCGATAGAGCCCATACCACGGTAAGTTTTAAATTTACGTCCTTGGTAAATCTCTGTTTCTCCTGGTGCTTCGTCTGTTCCTGCAAACATAGAACCAAGCATCACTGCATTTCCACCTGCTGCCAAGGCCTTTACGATATCTCCAGAATACTTGATACCACCGTCTGCAATGATGGTCTTGCCGTATTCTCTTGCGACACTTGCAGCGTCATAGATAGCCGTGATTTGAGGGACACCTACCCCAGCAACGACACGCGTCGTACAGATAGATCCTGGACCAATTCCGACCTTAACCACATCAACACCAGCATCATAGAGAGCACGCGCGCCTTCAGCTGTTGCGATATTTCCTGCGATAAGGGTCTTATCAGGGAAGGTAGCTCTAATTTCTGCAATCTTACGAAGTACACCAGCTGAGTGACCGTGAGCAGTATCAATGACAATAGCGTCTGCACCAGCATTGAAAAGGGCTTCCGCACGCTCAAAAGTATCAGAAGTCACCCCAACAGCACCAGCAACCAAGAGACGACCAAACTCGTCCTTAGCAGCATTTGGAAACTCGATGACTTTTTCAATATCCTTGATGGTAATGAGCCCTGACAAGCGATTGTTCTCATCCACCAAAGGTAATTTTTCAATTCGGTGCTCCTGTAGGATACGCTCTGCCGTTTCTAAGTCAGTCCCGACAGGGGCAGTTACCAAGTGTTCACTGGTCATGTGAGCTGAAATGGGTTGGTTGTAATCAGAGATAAAACGCAAATCACGGTTGGTCAAAATGCCCACCAATTTACGATTTTCCATGGTTTCTACGACTGGTACCCCGCTGATACGGTAGCGTCCCATAAGGGCGTTCGCTTCTTCGATGGTGTGGTCTGGTGTGAGGAAGAATGGATCGATAATGACACCATTTTCTGAGCGTTTTACCTTTCTCACTTCATCAGCTTGTTGCTCAATGGACATATTTTTATGGATAACGCCTAAACCACCAGCACGTGCAATCGCAATGGCCATACGGCTATCTGTGACCGTATCCATAGCTGCTGTGATGATGGGAATATTCAAAGTCAAATTCTCAGCTAACTTGGTCTGCAGGTTAACATCATTTGGCAAAACATGACTTTCTGCAGGAATGAGTAATACATCATCAAAGGTAAAACCTTTTTTCAAAAATTTTGTTGCCCAATTTGACATCAAGCGAATCCTCTTTTCTTAAATTTTTGTTTCCTATCATTGTAGCAAAAGTTGAAAAAAAAGTCACTACTTTTATCTCAATTTGTCTTCTTTTCCTTGATAAGTATTAGAAATAACGAATACCCATAGCTTCTTTGACCTCATCCAGGGTTTGAGCTGCTTTTTCTCGTGCTTTTTGGCTACCTTTTTCTAGCATGCGAAAGACTTCTGCCATATCCTTAGCATATTCTAGCCGACGCTCACGGATGGGAGATAATTCTCTGTCTAGAATTTCTAAAAGATAGCGCTTGGTCTTGACATCGCCTAATCCTCCACTTTGGTAGTGGGCCTTCATCTCCTCGATAGTGGCTCTATCTTCTTTTCTACCAAAGACATCTAAGTAATGAAAGACCATATTGCCCTCGATTTTCCCTGGATCTTCAACACGAATATGATCGGGATCCGTGTACATGCTCATGACCTTTTTTCTAACAGTGTCGGCATCATCAGACAAGAAAATTCCGTTATTCAGCGATTTGGACATTTTAGCATTGCCATCCAAACCTGGCAAACGACCAGCTGCATCATTTTCAGGGTAAATCCCTTCTGGTTCTACTAACACATCCCTTTGATACGTGCGATTAAAGCTACGAACAATCTCTCTGGTCTGCTCAATCATGGGCTTTTGGTCTGTCCCGACCGGTACCAGATTGGCCTTAAAGGCTGTAATGTCTGCTGCTTGTGAAATGGGGTAAACTAAAAAACCAGTTGGAATACTCTCCCCAAACCCTTTTTGCGCAATCTCGGTCTTGACGGTTGGATTCCTCTCCAAACGAGCCAAAGACACCAAGTTCATGTAATACATGGTCAACTCCGCCAATTCTGGAATTTGACTTTGGATAAAAATAGTGGACTGTTCTGGATTAAGACCGACCGCTAAATAATCAAGCGCTACCTGACCGATAGAATCCTTGATTTTTTCAGACTCCTTGGCATGATCAGTCAGAGCCTGTTGATCGGCTAAAAAAACATACATGTCGTACTGATTCTGTTCTTGTAGAAGGACACGATTTTTCAAACTTCCCACATAGTGACCAATGTGGAGTTTGCCTGTTGGACGATCTCCTGTTAAAATAATCGGTTTCATGATAACTCCTTTTTGTTCTTTTGATTTTATTATACCATATATCTTGACGAGTTTTGGTCAATAGGTCATAATAGTAGTTACCGCATTTTTAAAGAAAAGGAGAAGAAAACAAGATAAATGAAAAAAAATCGGTTCTTAGACATCATCCTAGTTACCCTTGGTGCCTTTATCGCTGCTGTTGGGTTTAACACCATGTTTTTGGACAATCAAATCGCAGCAGGAGGAATGATTGGACTAGCTGTTGTCTTTAACAAACTGTTTGGTTGGATGCCTTCTTACGTCCTCATGGTCAGCAACATCCCTCTACTCATCATGTGTTACGTTTTCTTAGGCAGAAAAATCTTTTTTAAGACGGTTTATGGTGCCCTTATTTATCCTGTTGCCATTCGTTTGACCAATACACTGCCAACCATCACACATAATCCCTTGCTTGCTGTTCTCTTTGGTGGTTTGATCGTTGGGATTGGGCTTGGTATCGTCTTTAGGGGCAATTCCTCCACAGGGGGAACAGGGATTATCACACAGATTATCCACAAGTACACGCCACTTTCTTTGGGTGTGTCCATCGTCCTAATCGACGGCATCAGCACTCTTATGGGGCTAGTGGCTTTCTCAGCTGATCGGGTCATGTATTCGACCATCGCCCTTATCGTCATCAGCTACGTCATTAGCCTCATGGAAACAGGATTTAACTCTTCTAAGACCTTGATGATTATTTCAGAACAAACCGAAAGCATCATCACCCATATCACCACCGTGACTGACCGTGGGGTCACTAAAATCCCTATCAAAGGGGGCTACTCTACCGCAGATAAAATCATGCTCATGACGACCATTTCTAGTTTTGAATTACCAGCGCTAGAACGCCATCTCTTAGCCATTGACCCCACAGCCTTTGTCATTGTCATGCCGGCCTCTCAAGTCTTGGGACGAGGATTTAGCCTCACCAAGTATTATGAAAAAGAAGAAGATATTCTTCTTCCTATGTGATTCCTTGAAAAAGGCTTGAATTTCTTGTAAAATGGGAATAGAAACGAAAGAACGAGGTAAGAGAATTGTTAACTGTCTCAGACGTGTCGCTACGTTTTAGCGATCGCAAACTTTTTGATGATGTCAATATCAAATTTACAGCTGGAAATACCTATGGTCTCATCGGTGCCAATGGCGCTGGAAAATCCACTTTTTTAAAAATCTTAGCCGGAGATATTGAACCAACAACAGGACATGTCTCTCTTGGACCTGATGAGCGCTTATCTGTCCTTCGTCAGAATCACTTTGACTACGAAGACGAGCGCGTGATTGATGTGGTCATTATGGGAAACCAAACGCTCTATGACATCATGAAAGAAAAAGATGCCATTTATATGAAAGAAGACTTCTCTGATGAAGATGGGGTCCGTGCTGCCGAATTAGAGGGCGAATTTGCTGAGTTGGGCGGTTGGGAAGCTGAAAGTGAAGCAGCTCAACTCCTTCAAAACCTCAATATCAAAGAAGATCTCCACTATCAAAACATGAGTGAGTTGTCAAACGGCGACAAAGTTAAGGTTCTCCTTGCCAAGGCCCTCTTTGGTAAGCCAGATGTCCTTCTTTTAGACGAGCCAACCAACGGTCTTGATATTCAATCCATTGCTTGGTTGGAAGATTTCTTGATTGACTTTGACAATACCGTCATCGTGGTTTCCCACGACCGTCACTTCCTCAACAAGGTCTGCACCCATATGGCTGACTTGGATTTTGGTAAGATTAAACTCTTTGTCGGAAACTACGACTTCTGGAAAGAATCCTCAGAGCTTGCCGCCAAACTTCAAGCCGACCGTAATGCCAAAGCAGAAGAAAAAATCAAACAACTGCAAGAGTTTGTCGCTCGCTTTTCTGCCAATGCGTCTAAATCCAAACAAGCCACCTCTCGTAAAAAGATGTTGGATAAGATTGAACTTGAGGAAATCATCCCATCCAGTCGGAAATATCCTTTCATTAATTTTAAAGCTGAACGTGAAATCGGAAACGACCTCCTTACTGTGGAAAACTTGAAAGTCACCATTGATGGCGAGGTTATTCTAGATAACATTAGCTTTATCTTACGCCCAGGCGACAAGACTGCTCTCATTGGTCAAAATGATATCCAAACCACAGCGCTAATCCGCGCCTTGATGGGAGATATTGACTATGAAGGCACCATCAAGTGGGGCGTTACCACAAGCCGTAGCTACCTGCCAAAAGACAACAGCCGTGATTTCGCAGGCGGCGAATCCATTTTAGAATGGCTCCGCCAATTTGCTAGCAAGGAAGAAGATGATAATACCTTCCTACGTGGTTTCTTGGGACGCATGCTCTTTTCAGGTGACGAGGTTAATAAATCTGTCAATGTCCTTTCTGGAGGAGAAAAAGTCCGCGTCATGCTCTCTAAGCTCATGCTCCTCAAATCCAATGTCCTCATCTTAGATGATCCAACCAATCACTTGGACTTGGAATCCATCTCTAGCCTTAATGATGGGCTCAAGGACTTCAAAGAAAGCATTATCTTTGCCAGCCACGACCACGAGTTTATCCAAACCTTGGCCAACCACATCGTTGTGATTTCTAAAAACGGGGTCATCGACCGCATTGATGAAACCTACGACGAGTTCTTAGCCAACAGCGAGGTACAAGAAAAAGTGACCCAACTCTGGAAAGACTAACCTTCTCCCTTTCAATTGATAAATAGGCTTTGGTTTGCAAAGCCTATTTTTATCAACTTTTATCAACAGGTGATCTTATGTCTCAAAAATCTTCAACCCTTCTCTTTTACCTGTCTGCCTTCTTTCTTCCCTCTCTCATCATGGCAGGCGCTCTAGCCACCCAAGGAATCTATTTTGGAAGTTCACGAACCATTTTAGCCAGTGATGGCTTTCATCAATATGTGATTTTTGCCCAAACGCTTCGCAATATTCTTCATGGCTCTGATAGTCTCTTTTACACCTTCACCAGTGGGCTAGGGCTCAATTTCTATGCTCTGATGAGCTATTATCTGGGGAGTTTTCTCTCGCCCCTTTACTATTTCTTTACACTAAAGAGCATGGCGGATGCCATTTATCTGGTGACGCTCATCAAGTTCGGTCTCATCGGCTTGTCTGCTGCTTACAGTGTCAAACAAATTTACACAAAGATTGACAAGCCGCTCATCCTCCTATTAGCCACGTCTTATGCCTTGATGAGTTTTGCCACCAGTCAACTCGAAATCAATATGTGGCTAGATGTTTTCATGATGGCTCCCTTAATCATTCTAGGACTCTGGCGTGTTATTTTTGAGAGGAGATTCACCCTTTACTACCTGAGTTTAACCACTCTCTTTATCCAAAATTATTATTTTGGTTATATGATTGCCCTTTTTCTCTTGCTCTACCTTCCTGTTTTACTGAGTAAAACCAAGGACAACAATCAGCTAAAAAAAGGACTCATTCATTTTTTTACCCTCTCTTTTTTAGCCGCACTGTCAGCTAGTGTCATGTTACTGCCGACCTATCTTGATTTGAGTACACACGGAGAACAGCTGACAACTATTGACAGGGTTCTCACTGAAAACAGTTGGTTCTTTGATGTCTTTGCCAAAAATATGGTCGGTGCTTATGATACCACAAAATTCGGAGCTATTCCCATGATTTATGTGGGCTTGTTCCCACTTTTCTTAGCCCTCATGGCTTTTGGTTTTAGAGAAATAAAATGGCAAACAAAGCTAGCTTATCTTTTCATTTTTGCCATGCTGATCGCTAGTTTTTATCTTCAACCGCTTGATCTTTTCTGGCAAGGGCTACACGCCCCTAACATGTTCCTCCACCGCTATGCTTTTCTCTTTTCTCTTGTGATTCTCCTATTGGCAGGTGAAACCTTGCAGCATCTTTCTAGTTTGACTTGGAAACAGATTATCCCTGTTATAGTTGTTTTTACCTTGGGTGGTCTTTTGACCTTTTTGTTTCAAATGCACTACGATTTTCTAAAACCCGTCCACTTTATCTTGACATTTTGCTTTACACTAGCTTACACCATTATTCTACTTAGTTTTGTAAAAAAACAGCTGACCGGTCCTCTCTTTTTTGCCTTTACACTTCTCTTTACACTGACAGAAGTTAGCCTCAATACCTATTATCAAGTGGATGGACTCGCCCAAGAATGGGTCTTTCCTACACGAGAAGGCTATCAAAAACACCTGACCAGTCTAGAGCACCTCGTTACCAGCGCTAAAGCACAAGATACTCAATTTTTCCGAATGGAGCGCCTTGAGCCTCAGACGGGAAATGATAGCATGAAATTCAATTATAACGGCATCTCCCAGTTCTCCTCTATCCGTAATCGGTCGTCCAGTCATACACTGGACCGTTTGGGATTCAAGTCCACTGGAACCAATCTCAATCTGCGCTATCAAAATAACACCTTGATCATGGATAGCCTCTTAGGCGTGAGCTACAATATTAGCGAAGCTCCCCTTCACAAATTTGGTTTTGACCTTGTCAATCAGGATCAAGACCTCCAACTCTACCAAAATCAATATGCTAGCTCACTGGCTTTCTTGTCTCAAGAGCCCTATCAAGACCTAACCTTTAGTGTCAATACGCTAGACAACCAAACTGCTCTGTTAAATCAACTAACGGGACTAAATTGGTCTTACTTCTCAAAAGTCCCTGCACAACTACAAGATCAAAGCCTCTTATTTGACGGTCAAGTCACCCTTGCTCCCAACAAAGACCACCAAACTGCTGTGACCTATCTGGTGAATGTCCCTGCAGAGAGCCAGCTTTACGTTAGCCTCCCACATCTTAATCAGACTAATGAGGACAATAAACGCGTCCAATCCCTTATTGACGGCAGAACCACCTCTTATACACTTGACAACACCTACGCTTTTTTTGACTTGGGTTATTTTGACTCTGATAAACGCATTGCCATCACCTTCCAATTTCCCAATCAAAATCAAGTGTCCTTTAATCGCCCAAATTTCTATGCACTAGATACCAAACGGTACCAAACAGCCATGGATATCCTTAATAGACAAAAGGTTCAAGTCACCACAAGCCAAAATCAAGTCACCGCTCACTACAAGGCCAAGAAAGAAACCTCTCTTATCTTTACACTCCCTTACGACAAGGGCTGGAAAGCCTATCAAAATGGCAAAGAACTCCCTATCAAACAGACCCAAACAGGCTTTCTATCTGTCCCAGTAACAAAAGGCCAAGGAACCGTGACCTTACGCTTTATTCCACAAGGCTTCTTTTTAGGACTGGCTCTCAGCCTCATCGGAGGACTTGGCTTTCTTCTTTACCGCAAACAAGTCACAACATAAAATAAATTATCCCTTGCCTCTCTGAGACAAGGGATAATTGGTATAAGCAACAAAAAAAGACTGCCTTAGCAGCCTCACGAATAGTCCGTACGGGATTCGAACCCGTGTTACCGCCGTGAAAAGGCGGTGTCTTAACCCCTTGACCAACGGACCATTTCTCTAACAGAACATATACTATTATATCAGTTTTCATTCCTTTGTCAACACCTTTTTTAAACTTTTTTTGATTTTTTTATGAAATAAGTTCCAATCCATCCCAGACTAAGTTCTATATTTGTACCTTGACTTGATTTTATATTCTTTCCAATACTTTCAATTCAAAAGAAGGTTCTCATCATTTAGAAGTTGGGATGGGACAAGTTGCCATAATAAGATCAAATACAAATAGCTAACCTTACCTGATGACAACCATATTCAAATAAATCTAAAGCAACAGCTATCTATCTTCTTGACTTTCCAATTTTAGGTAAAAAATAAATTGTCTAAAAGTGTTTTTCTGCAAACTCATTATTAGAGTGCAGTACCAACTTGTGGGCTTTTGCTTAAAGTCTCTTTTTCTTATTGACAAAAACGCTTTTCTTTTGATAAAATAGTAACAGTTAGGTTCCATAGCTCAGCTGGATAGAGCATTCGCCTTCTAAGCGAACGGTCGCAGGTTCAAGTCCTGCTGGAATCATTTTTGGCTAGATTGACTAGCTTTTTTATTTTCTTCTAGTTAAAATAAATAAACAAAACCATCAAAAAAGTGTTTCACGAGAAACACTCCTTTTATTTATGGTAAGGACTTCCTTGTTGAATCATAAAGGCACGATAAATTTGCTCCATCAAGACCAACCGCATCAATTGATGCGGCAGGGTCATGGCACCAAAACTCACTAAAACATTGGCCCGTTTTTTCACACTTGTGGATAAACCGAGGCTGCCACCGATCACAAAAACCAAATGAGAATAGCCAGACATGGTCGCCTGCCCCAGCATCTGACTAAAGGCTTCTGAGGTAAAGGATTTTCCCTCAATCGCTAGGGCAATGACATAATCCCTCTCAGCAATCTTATTTAAAATACGCTGTCCTTCCTTATCTAGAATCGCTAGATTTTCAGCAGGACTGGCCTTGTCTGGTGTTTTTTCATCCGCCAATTCAATAATGTCAAGTTTGGTAAAGCGTCCCAAACGTTTTTGGTATTCGGCAATGCCTTGCTTGAGATAGGCTTCTTTTAACTTTCCCACAACTAAAACTGTAACTTTCATAGGTCTATTATATCATAGAATAACTAGTTTACTGTCAACTGAGCTTTCTTGTCAATCAAAAAAAGTTTTCCACAAGCTGTGGAAAACTTTTTTTAAGCTCTTATTAAGCTAGCTAGGCTAAAATTGGAGGAAAGATAAAGAAAATAAAGGAGGTTGACATCATGGAAACTCAAAAGCCTTCGCGGCTTAAACATTTACTCAAATTTACCATCTTGGTGCTATCTGGTTTTATTGGAGGCTTGGTTGCCACCTTAATCGTTTTAGGATCAACAGGGCAATTAACAAGTGTGTCAAATCAAGGAGTGACAACCAGTAAAGTCACCTATCAAAATCAAAACGCCACCACCAAGGCCGTTCAAAAAGTACAAAATGCCGTTGTTTCTGTTATTAATTATCAAAAGGGCAGCTCATCGAATTTCTCTGGGAATTTAGGCGAATTCTTTACCCAAGATAATACGACAGAAAACGACCTCAATAAAGACGCTGACTTACAAGTTTACGGTGAAGGATCTGGTGTTATTTATAAGAAAAAAGGAAAGTACGCTTATGTGGTTACCAACAACCACGTGGTTAGCGGAGCAGAAAAGATTGAGATTCTCCTAGCTGACGGTAGCAAAGTTGTTGGTAAACTGATGGGAGCAGACACTTACTCAGACTTGGCAGTGGTCCAAATTTCTTCTGACAAGGTGTCAACTGTCGCTGACTTTGCTGACTCTTCTAAGTTGACGGTAGGAGAAACTGCTATTGCTATCGGTAGCCCACTAGGAAGCGAATATGCAAACTCTGTCACTGAAGGGATTGTCTCTAGTCTTAGCCGCACCGTCACTTCTACTAACGAAGAAGGACAAACCATCTCAACCAATGCCATCCAAACTGATGCTGCCATCAACCCTGGTAACTCTGGAGGAGCCTTGATCAATATTGAAGGGCAAGTCATCGGAATCAACTCTAGTAAGATTACAGCCACCAATGCCTCTAGTTCTGGCGTAGCCGTTGAGGGAATGGGCTTTGCCATTCCATCCAATGATGTGGTTGCCATTATCGCCCAACTAGAAGAAAAAGGCGCTGTGGTGCGTCCAGCTCTCGGTATTTCAATGGCTAACCTCAGTCAACTTTCAACAAGTGCCATTGCCCAACTCAATATCCCATCTAGCGTTACCTCTGGCATCGTTGTTGGCTCTGTCCAGTCTGGCATGCCTGCTGACGGTCAACTCCAAAAATATGATGTGATCACAGAAATTGACGGTAAAACCGTTGATACGACTAGCGATTTACAAAGTTTACTTTACAAACATAAGGTAGGAGATACCATTAAAATCACCTTCTACCGTGGTACAGAAAAGAAAACTATCTCCATCAAACTTGACAAAAGCAATCAAGATTTGAACAAACAGTAAAAAAAATGAACTTTACAGTTGACAAATGAGAAAAATCCCTTTACAATAATCGTAAAGGGATTTTTTAAGGAGGAATAATGACCGAAGATTTGGTTCATCTGTCTTTACAGGATATTGTTCCCAACCCTTATCAACCAAGATTACACTTTGAGGAAAGTCAACTCTTAGAGCTGGCTCAGTCCATCAAGGAAAATGGTCTCATTCAGCCCATTATCGTTAGACCTTCTGCTATTTGGGGATACGAGCTGATTGCTGGAGAGCGTCGATACCGAGCAGCCAAGCTAGCTGGCTTGACGCATGTTCCTGCTATCGTCAAGCAACTTTCTGATCAAGAAAGTCAAAGACAAGCCATCATTGAAAATTTACAGCGAGCTGATTTGACACCTATTGAAGAAGCTAAAGCTTATCAGAGTTTGATTCAAACTTTAGGCTTAACCCACGAAGAAGTCGCTCAAATCATAGGAAAATCCCGTCCTTATATCTCAAATAGTTTACGCTTGCTGCAACTTTCCCTCCCTTTACAAGATGCCTTGGAAAATGGAGAGCTGTCCCAAGGACAAGCGAGGTTGTTGCTGGCGCTCAACTCAGATGATCAAGTACTCTGGTTGCAGCGAATCAAGGAAGAAGCTCTGACCGTTAGACAGTTAGAAAACTGGCTATCTAAAAAAAACAGGTCAGACAAAAAACGATTATCGGCTAATGTCTTTCAAAAAGATATAGAAAAGCAGTTACAAGAAGCCTTTGGACTTCCCGTTCAGATTGTTTCCAAAGGTAAAGATACTGGACAAATTCGCTTTTCTTTTTCCAACCAAGACGAATTAAACCAATTTATCAACAGGTTATTTTAAGCTTGTTGATTTTTTTATTTTTCCTCAAGCTTTCCCACAGCACAAAAATCTCAAAAAACCTCATCAGCTAGACCAAAGCAAAGTAGTTTTCCACAAGGTGTGGAAAACCACTTTTAACATGTTTCTTTTTTTCCACAAGGTGTGGAAAAATCTTTTTTTTTATGATACAATGAGTGATACCTAATTAAAATCTTGAGAGAAAGGAGAGAAAG